>CAYLZG010000001.1:0-65020 GCA_964387985.1 uncultured Anaerolineales bacterium
TTGGCCTAACTATACCTGCCTCGGTAACATTTTAGCTGGCCTAACGCGCCCCGTTGACATGCCCGCGTTATCAGTCATATAATCACCTCGGAAGCTCACTCTTTCTCCGCCGTCCCAATAACCAAACAAGAAGGGTGGACACCATGCTGCATCGCTGCTTTTCCGCTTCCCTGGTCCTGCTCCTGTTCTGCTCGCTGTTCTTGATCCCTACTGCAACTTATGGGGCTGCCAATTACCTGCTTATCAGCGAAGTGCTTTACGACCCGGCAGCCAGTGAGCCGGGAGCAGAGTGGGTTGAGCTGTACAACCCCACCTCCAACCCTGTCGACCTGGCCGGCTGGGCGATAGGGGACAACACAAGCACCGACCCGCTGCCCACGTTCACCCTCGGACCCGGCCAATACCTGGTCATCACCAGCAACGAAGATGACTTTAGGGTCGCCAACCCTGGTTTTTCGGCTGCGCTCGTGTCGCTGGGCGGGCCCATCGGGAACGGATTGGGCAACTCGGGCGATGTGGTCTCCCTGGTAGACGGGAGCGGAGGAATCATCGACGCGATGAGCTATGGCTCCGATGCCAGTGCATTCGATCCGCCTTGCCCCGACGTGAACGAAGGCCAGTCACTGGCGCGCCAACCGGTGGATGCGGATAGCAACAGCGCGGCCGACTGGGTGACGGGCACGCCCACGCCGGGAGGAGCATCCGAGCCACCGCCTCCAGCCACCGGCACGCCCACATGGACCTTCACGCCGCCTGCCACTCCTATCTGCATGACTCGGCCGCCGCCTGCCACTCCCAGCAGCCAACCTACGGCGACACCGTCCACCACCGCAACGCCACCGCCGACCTCAACTTCGGCGCCCTCGCCCACGCCGACCAGCGGCGACACGCCTGTCCCCACGCCCACCGAACAGGCAACCGGCACCCCGACGCCCACCATCACACCTGCCGCCACGCTCACCAACACGCAGGCCCCTACCGCGACATCGACTGTCCCGGGCGGATGGCCCAGGCTGCTGCTTTCCGAGGTGCTTTACGATGCGGTGCAGGGAGGAACAGACAGCGAATACGAATGGGTCGAGGTCCACAACCCGACGACAGCCACCGTGGCGCTGGCCGGTTGGTGGATCGAGGATAACGCCGGCCAGGATGAGCTGCCGTCATTCGAATTGGCGCCGGGCGAATTCGCGGTGATCGCAGCGAGGGCGACCATGTTCATCGAAGAGCATCCTGCCTTCTCCGGCAAGCTGGTTGGCTTGAAGGGAACCATCGGCAATGGGCTCAGCAACAGCGGCGATGCCGTCCGGCTGCTGGCGCCCGACAGCAGCGTGATCGATGCGATGAGCTACGGGACGAACAACGACATCTTCGATCCGCCCTGCAGCGCCGTCGATCCAGGCCAATCTCTCGCCCGGATCGACGGCGTTCCGGATAGCGACACGGCCCTGGACTGGCAGGTGCAGGTGACACCCAATCCGGGAGAGCCTGCGATCCCTGCTACACCTACCCCAACACCTACCCCATCCGCGACGCCGACCCTGGGAACGCCGACAACGCCCACGGCAACAACAACTGCAACCGCGACATCAACTCTCCCGCCGCCTCAGATGCTCCAGATCACCTTGAACGAAGCCCTTCCCGATCCTGAGCGGGTCGACTGGGATGGCGACGGCGAGGCCAACTTCATGGATGAGTGGATCGAGCTGTACAGCGCTGCAGATCTGCCCGCGGCACTGGATGGCTGGAGCATCTCGGATGATAGCGGCACATACAGGATTCCTGCGGGCACGGTCATCTGGCCGCACGGATACCTCCTTTTGTATCGAACGCAGACACGCTTATCGCTCGGAGATTGGCGCGACACCATCACCTTGACACGAAGCGACGGGTCGGCGGCAGATCAGTTCGCCTACAATGGAGGCCCCGGCAATGATCGCAGTTACTGCCGCGACGAAGACGGTTGGGGCTCATGGACAAGCGACTGCGAGGTCACCCCGGGGGCCGCGAACCGGCGGCGGCCGGACTCGCCACCAACCCAGACAAGCTACGCTGCGCCCACCGCGACGGTCCCCCAAACCGTTGCTGCTGCCCGCATGGCACCCGAGGACACGCGCGCAACCATCACAGGTGTCATCACGCTGCCGCCAGGGCTCATTGCAAGGACGATCTATGTGCAGGACGCGACGGGAGGCATCAAGATCTACCTGCGATCCGGCGAATATGGTGACCTGGTCCTGGGCGACCAGGTGCGGGTGACGGGCTGGACGCGCCAATTCTACGGCGAGACAGAGTTATCCGTCCCGGATCCAGCCTACGTGACGTACCTCGGGCCCGGCACACCGGTCTCTCCGCTGCCCATAACTTCAGCCGGCCTCACCGAGGCAAACGAAGGCCGCCTGGTGCAGGTAGTTGGATCTGTCGTCAAGTTCGAGCCCCAGGCGCTGGTTTTCGGGGACAGGAGCGGCGCCATCCGCATCTACTTTCCGGAGAGCTTGCCCTGGCGACGACCTTATGTCAATATCGGAGAGCTGTGGGCCGCGCAAGGTGTGCTGGCGCAGCACAGCGGGGAGAAGGTGACCGGCAGCGGCTACCAGATCATCCCCCGCTTCCGGTCGGATGTGGTCAGTGGGCCGGCCTTTCTGCCAGTGACGGGCGCGCGAACAGGCCCCTGATCGCTTCAGGCGGCGCCAGGCACATCCAGAAAAGCCCTCGCCGCCACCAGGTCGGGAGCATCAAAGCCCTCGGTGAACCAGCCAACGATCTCGGCCAGTCGCCTTCTCGCCTCAACCTTCACGTCCGATCGCTGGGAGAGGCGAGCGCGGCTCAGAGCGGCGCGCAATTCCAGCGATCGTGATCCTTGCCGGCGGGCGAGGGAGAGGGATCGCTGGAAACAGGCCTCGGCATCGCCAGAGCCCTGGCGCGCCAGCAGCTCGCCCTTGACTCGATATATCTCCGGCGCCCATTCCAGTTCGCCCAGTCGGTGTGCTTTCTCCAGCAGTTCAGTAACCATTGCCAGGCCTTCTACCAGCTCGCCGCCCAGCCCAAGACCCTCGGCAAGGATGGTTGCATAGCGCAACTGGATCATCTCTGCTTGCAGCGTCGCCTCGAAGCCCTGGCGCAGATCGGCCAGGCCCTGCTGTATCTGCCCCAGCGAGAACAATGCCCAGCCCCGGTAAAGGGTCCCAACCGCCACCCACTGTCCAAACCCGTGCATCTGGCTGTACGCGATCGTTCGCTCTGCAAATCCCAGGGTCGTCTCCGCATCACGCATGCGCTGGTACAAGCCCGTAGTGAAGATCAGGGCATAGGCGATGGTAGCAGTGTGCTGGTGCTCCTCAGCACGCGCCAACGCCTCATTCATCCGGGCCCGGGCTTGATCGGCGTAGCCTAAGTACCACAAGACCTGCGCCTCATTGGCCGGACAACTGACCCCAGGATCCTGGCCATAGAGGTGGGCATAAGAGCGATGCCGGTCGGCATCGTAGAGCTGCCCACCTCTGGCCAGGTACTTCTGCGCCCGTCTCATCCTGCCGGTCCGGTAGAGCGTGCAGCCCAGGGCCTCGCAAGTCTGCATCACAAGCGAAGTCTCCCCCATCTTCTGCGCGATCTGCAGGCACTCCTGGGCGAGGGCAAGGCTGGCAAGGGCATCGCCGCGCACCAGGTGCAAGCGCCACAGGCCCCACAGACCACGAAACAGTCGGGGCAGATCGTTCAGTTCACGGCAAAGCTGGTTCGATCGCAGAAGTGCATCTTGCACGGGCAATGCAGTGTGCCTGTCAGCCATGGCGAGGGCCGTGGCGAGCCCCATTTGCAGATCCACTTCCAATGACCTGTGTTGGCCAGCAGCCGGAAGCTGGCCGAGCATCGCCAGGCCCCAGCGATAATAGGCGACCGCCTCTTCATTGGCCGACATCTGTAACGCGCGATCTCCGGCCAGGCAGGCGTATGGCATGGCCTGTTCGAGCAGATCCGCGCGCTCGAAGTGCTTCGCCAGCTGCCCCGCCACCACAGCAACCTGCTGTGGCTGATCCTGTGTCCGGGCTTGCAGCGAACGCGCGACTGACTCGTGTAAATGTCGACGCTCAGCAGCATCCAGGCCTTGATAGAGATACCTCTGAAACAGGATGTGCCGGAACCGGTAGTGCGAGAGATGCCGGCCGCCCACATTCTGGACGTCCACCGCCGTGACAAGTTGGTGTTGGCGACCCAACCCCTTGCTCAACTGGCGTATCAACTCGCCCACGTCGTGGCCCAGCACATCCGCGACTACCTCGGCCGTAAACTCCTCCCCCTCAACACCCGCTACCTCAAGGACAGCTCGCTGCGCTGGCGGCAGGCGGTCCATCCTTTCGCCGATCACCGCCTCCAGGCGAGACGGCAGGCCGTCCCAGTTCAGGGCAGGCCCTTCTCGCCAGCAGCCGGCAGCATCCTGAACAAGACCCTTGCGCTCCCGCATCGTCCGCACCAGCTCGACGGTGAAAAGAGGGTGGCCGTCGCTCAGGCGATGCAGTCTCTTCCGAAAGACCTCGCCGAGCGCGTTCGGCTCAAGATCGAGGTAGGCATCCACAAAGGGGCGGCTCTCGGCCCGGTCGAGATCGATATGCGATGCATCAAAGCGAGCCTGCAACTCGCGGAGTACTTTTTCGAGAGGATGGCGCTCGCCGTTACGGCTCACTGCGACCTCTTCAGGCCGGTAGGTGCCGACGATCAGCAACGGATAACCGGAAAGTCGCTGCCCGAGGTGAAAAAGCATGGCGCTCGACGCCCGGTCCACCCAGTGCAGGTCATCGATCCACAGTAACAGGGGATTGCGGCATGCAAGCGCCTGCAGAACTCTCGTGAGTTGATCGAAGAGGGCCCTCTGCCCCGGCGCGGAGGTCCTGGCGTGCGCGAGCGTCTCAAGCTGCTGGCGCCAACGTTGCCCGCCAGGAAGAAGCGATACGCGAGCCGCCAATCCCTGGCCCGGAATCAGTGTCCCGGCCAGGTCCGGCCCGCAGGCAAGCAGGGCCTCCACAGCATCACCGAACACGGACCACAGGCGCGCCACGCGGTCCGGACCGATCGCACCCGCAATCCACTGCGCCTCAAGATCGCCAGTGATCTGGGCCAGGATCTCGTGGAATGGGAACAGGGCGTCGCCGACACCATCGTGACTACTGCAGGCGCCGCCGACCGCCACCAACCGAGCATGCTTTGTCTGCGCACGGGCGGCAAACGCCCTCAGGAGAACCGTTTTGCCTCGCCCTGCTTCGCCGGCCACGAAGACTACATTGCCCTGGCCAGATAGGGCGCGGTCCAGACGAGCATCCAGGAATGCCAGTTCACCTTCACGAGCCAGGCAGAGGGGTTCGAGCTGTGGAACGGCCGATGGCTCGGTGAGGAAGGCCGGCAACGTAACTGGCATGCCAGACCCGGCTGTTGGTCCGAACACAGTGCCCTCACCGCGACCGGTGGCATCCCTTGGGTAACGGCCGGCCTTGATTCGCTCATAGAGCTCGGTCATCTCTCGAGACGGGGTCGCGCCCAGCTCGGCTGAAAGCTGAGCGCGATAGCGAAGGTACTGAGTCAACGCTCCGTTGCTGTCTCCGCTGTTAGCTAACAATCGCACGAGTTGAAGATGACTCTCTTCCAAAAGAGGATCCAACTCAAGGCTCCGCCGGGCGTAGCGCTGCGCACTGGAGCTATTGCTGCGTCGTTCGTGCCACCTCGACAGAAAACAGGTTGCCTCGACGACCTTTCGACGCAGCTGCTCGCGGGTCAGCAACTGCCACTCCTCGAAGGCCGGGCAGCCGTCCAGGTAAAATCCCTCCATGAAATCGCCCCGGTAGAGCGCAACTGCCTCCTCCAGCCGCCTTGTGGTCTCCGGGGCTGCATCAATCTGCGTACGCTGGGGCAGGATTGAAAGAGTGTCCACTAATGTGGCTACATCCAGCCAGAAATCGCTCTCGCGATTGAACTGGATGGAATGCCGGTTGCTGATCAGGTAGGGTGAGGCGGTGGGCGCGGGCTCAAGAACCTGGCGCAGGTTTAGCAGAGCCTGGCGCAAGTAGGTGCGCGCCGCAGTCTCCGGCCAATCGGGCCAAAGCAGACCGGCCAGCTGCAGCCGCGTGTGGAGGCGGTCCTCTACTGCAAGATAGGCCAGTAATGCTCTGGTCTTGTTGGTTTCAAAGTGGGCGACGCGATTCTCGTTGAGTTGGGCTCGAAACGTACCGAGCAGATAGAGAGAAAACCCGGGCATGGTCTTGCAGCCTCTCTAACCGGCGCTCAACTACGATATTCCTACGCTAGGATTATACCATACGGCAGCATCTATTGCCCACATTCATATCACACAGGGAGGTCCTCGTGAAAAAGATTCTGAGACTGGTCTTCATGTTACTGCTGGTCGGACTCCTCGTCGCCACAACCGCGGGCGCCGCCGCTCCCGCGCCAGACACTGACCCGGAAGGCGTAATCCGCGCCATCTTCGGCGCGTTGAACGCAGGCGATGTCAAACTGGCAACTTCGTACCTAGCAGAGGATGCGGTGCTCGTCCTGCTGCCGCCAGCCATCGCTGCGCCTGATCCCAACGTCATCCAGGGAAAGGAGGCCATCTCCAAGTGGTGGACCTTCCTCGTGTCGGACAAGAGCGGCTTCGACGTCTCGGGCTTCGACGTTGAGGGAAACAAGGTCACCTGGAAGGCCGCAATGACGGGTGCGTTCTTCACTGCCCTTGGCCTTGCACCCCTGCAGGCCGAGGGCATGGGAGTCGTCGAAGATGGCCTGCTAAAATCGTATATCTGGAATGTATCCAGCGAATCCATGGCACGTTTGGCTGCTGCTGCAGCACTGGCAGCAAACAAGGAAGTGGCAAGCAATTGGCTTGTAGCGTGGGAAAAGGGAGACAAGAAGGGGATGGAAGCGCTGCTCGCCAAGGACTTTGTCAACCACACGCCGCCCCTGCCGGAGGACCGGGAAGGGTTCATTGGGGCGGGAGTTGCTAGTTTCGAGCAGTTCCCCACAGGCAAGTACACCATCCAGAGTCTCATGACAGAGGGCGACATGGTGTCGGTCTTTGGAACTTTCGAAGGCGACCACACCGGAAAACCGTTCGAGGGAATTCCGGCCACAGGTGCCAAGGCGAACTTCAACTTTGCGCTGCTCTTCCGCATAAAGGATGGGCAGATTGTGGAGCGTTGGGCAGCATCCGAGAGTGTCACCGGCATGCTGTTGCCCTTGGGGTACCAATTAGTGCCGCCTCAGAAGTAGACTTGCCCCGAGTGGTCCGGCGTGGAGGGCATGGCCCGCCGGACCACGAGCCGGCGGGCCGGTTTCTCCTGTCTCAGCGCCTCAGGTCAGCCAGGTTTCCGCCATCGCGCTTGATGACGACACACGTCACATCGTCGGCCGGCTCCGTGTCGTTGATGAAGCCCGCCAGTGCGCCGGTGATCGCCCACAAGATCTCCTGTGCACTGCCCCCGGCATTTGCCCTTATGACATCGAACAGGCGCTGCTCACCGAATTCCTCGCCGTCGGCATTGAGGGCATCGGTGACGCCATCGGTGTAGAGCACCAGAGCATCACCCGGTGCGAGATCCACACGGTCATCCCGCAGGCTGATGTCCTCGAACGTGCCGAGGATGATCCCGCGCTGAGTCAGCTCGCTCAGCGTGCCACTGGCCGCCCGATAGAGCAAGGGCCGGGTGTGGCCCGCGTTGGTGTAGGCCACGCGGCCGGTGCCGGTTTCGATCACCAGGTAAACCGCGCTCAGGAACAGGTCGGCCTGGCTGTCGGCCAGGATCAGCTGGTTCGCGCGCATGAGTGCAGACGCCGGACCTCGTCCGGTAAAAGCAACGCTTCGTATGATCGTCCTGCTCAGGGCCATGAACAACGCAGCAGGCACACCCTTGTCAGCCACGTCCGCAATCACGACGCCAAGGCGGGCCGGCGGACCGGGCAGGTCGCAGAAGTCGTAAAAATCGCCTCCCACCGTGCGCGCGGCCTGATAGACGGCCTCGAACTGCCATCCTTGAATCTCCGGACACACCTTCGGCAGCAGGCTCAGCTGGATCTCCCGACCGACCGACAGCTCGGCCAGCTTTCGCGCCAACGCCTCATCCGTCCGACGCAGCAGCAGCATGTTGTGCACCGCGATCGCCACCTGATCGGCAAAACCAGAAAGAGTCCGCTTATGTTCGTCGGAAAGGCGCGCGCGGCCGGCCGCGTACCCCAACTCCAGCACACCGAGCTGTTCGCCCCCGGCTGCCAGGGGCAGAAACACGCGCACAAAGCGGTGGAGGCCGAAACGATCGAACAGGGCGCGATCTTGAGCATCTTCACCACCGCGCGTGGTAATCATCCGGGCATTCGCCAGCGCAGTCACGGCAGGGTGTTGGCTGTTGAGAGGGAAGTGCGCCTGCGATTGCCATTCCTGGGTGACCACCTTGCCCACGCCGGCAGCCATATCGAGCTGGCGATGCCCATCATCCGTGAGATACAACACCCCGTAGTCGCACCCCAACGCCTCGGCGATCGTGTCCAGCACGCGCTCGACAGTCGGCTGCATGGCCTTGGCATCCAGCACGGCCTGTCCGATGGCGCGGTACGCCACGCGCGTGATCACGTTTTCCAGCGCACCCGCTGCATGCTGCAGATAACGCAGCAGATCAGGCAGCTCCTCCGGCAATTCGTGAGGATCGCGATCCTGCACGTAATGCTCGACGGTCACCACACCCAGCGGGCGATTGGTCGAGGCAAGGCAAACCACGAGGCGCGCCTCATCTGTGCTGCCCCGGAGGGCATAGTTACCCAGGTTGAACGTTTGGGCCTCGACGCAGCCAGGGTCGCGCAGGTCGACATGCGCAGGCTGCCCGTTTCCTGACGCCGGATGCACTTTCTGCAACTGCGCCGCCGCGGGAAGTGCGCGGTAAATGCTGATGTCCGACAGTCCGAAGCCCAGCCGGAGCCCATCAGCCAGCAGCCCATACGCCTGCTCCAACGAGTCGCTGGCATAGATCGACTGGACAATAGCCTCAAGAAGCTGAGGACGGGCCAGGTGGACACGCTGAGGCGCCAGGTAGGCAATGGCCTCCCGCCATCGCCCGGCGATGCGCAGCACATGACCGACCCGATCTGTGCTGAAGTGAGCGGCCAGCCCTCTCCGATATGCCTCGTTCAAGAAGGTGTAGCATCCGTCCGCCAGCAGGACAGCACCCGAAAGCTGCAGGCGATCTGCCCCGGTTCGCGTGGGCGCCTGGCGAGAATGGATGCGCGGCAGCGACCCGTTGTCCAGGAGGTGCAGGACATCCAGGATTGTGTCCGGATCCTCTTCGATCATCCGGATCGCGGCACGCACCGGCGGCGGCGGTCCGTGTGCCACCAGCGCTGCGCCAGCCCGTTCCACGATTGCTGACGTCACACGGTGATACCGGTGGAGACGGACCAATTCGGAAGCATCGGCACATAGGCGTGAGATCAGGTACCGGTCGCCGGCGGCCCATTTCAGGAGATATTCCATGCCGCGGGACGATGCCGAACACTCGTATGCCTCCAACGAGGCCTGCACCAGCGCGCGGCTTTGCTCCGCGGTTAGTGGCTCGGCGACCACAGGCTTGGCAATATTGAAGGGCGATGTAGGGCCGGTGGAGAGGCCCACCAGGTTAATGCCGCCTGCAACCACCGCCACCAGGCTGTGCGGCGCATCTGCTTCGCGCTCCATGTACGCCGCGCGCAGCGCAACAAGCAAGCTATGAACAAGATCGTGCGGTAATGCCTGCAGGTGATCGATCAGCAGGGCGAGGTTGGTGTTGCTGCTGTTCGCGGTGAGGGCCAGGTAGCTCTGAAAGCTGCGTGCATCGGCGATTCCTTCGCCGCGGTCCGAGTGGATGGGCGGTGCGGCGTCGCCCAATTCGCTGTCGATCAAGTCGGCCAGGCTTGTGAAGAAGACCGCCTCATCGTTCGATCGGGTGCGCCACAGATCGACGTGTAACGGCCGGAAACGCCCGCTTTGCTTCAGTGCTTCGGCCACATCGCGCAACAAATAGCTCTTTTCGCTCATGGGTGGGCCCAACAGCGCGACACATTCGTCGTTCATCAGCCGGCGGACAACCGTGCGCACCCGCGCCTCATCACGCACCCGCACCCGCTTGAACGGCGATGCCTCTTCGTACGGAACCACGCGCCAGGGAGGCGCTCCTCTGGACATGAGCTAGATGCCCTCTTGAAGTACTTTGCGGAACAGATAGTCCACGTCGTAGTTCTCGCTCAGCATGCGCGGGAAGACCGGCGTGGCGAATCGAAACAAAGGGCCGCGCGAAGTGAACGTGCCGGCCAGTTCCAGGTTACGACAAGCCAGATCCAGATCGGAAAGCGGAATCTCAACCCCGCGGCGTTCCAAAGCCCCGTCGATCTGCTGCACGCCGAAGGGATGCTCTGCGCCCAGGTCGGCCATTACGGCGAACACGATGGCCTTTTCCAGATGGGTCGTGTTATCCATGAAGGTGCTCAGCACAAACGCCCGGAAGTCGTCATTGCCGTACACATCGAACAGGCTCTCAGGCGACACTCTCCGGCTGCCGTCGCGGTCCAGGCGCTCCACGAGGATGCTGCAGTAGAACTGGATCAGGTTCGGCTGGCCGGCGGTTTCATCGAAAACACGATTGACAACATCGTTCCGGCGCTCGAATTGAACACCCAGCCGCTCGAGAGGTCCGAGGATCATCGCGGCAGCCTGTTCTCGACTGAATTCTTTAAGCCGGACCGGCCTGGCGAAGTTGTACAACGGTGAATCGAGATCGCTGAATGCGCGCATCACCTCGCGAAAGCCGCCGACGATGTAGCGTGAGTGACCCTGGTTGCTGGACGCGCGCAGTGCATTGAGCAGAGCATCATCCTCATAATGCCATGTGAGCACCTTATCGAATTCGTCGAGGAAGAATACGATGGGGCCACCGTAGCGCTGCGACATCCTTTGGAGGAAATCGGGAAAGAAGATGGGATACTGCTTGGACGAGAGGCGCGTCAGTTCCTGGGGCCGCAGCTTGCGCACGACCTCCTGGATGAAGTTATTCGGCGACGCGATCGCACTGCAATCCATGAAGATGATGCGCTCCAGGGATTCCTCGCTTTCCGCATCTTGCGCCTGTTCCTTGAGCTGCCGCTCGATCTCGCGCATCAACGATGTCTTGCCGATGCGCCGGATCCCCATGATCGCAAAGTTGCTGTCAGGTGTCTGGAGAATGCGACGCACCTCGAACTCGCGGCCGAAGAATCGCGAGCCAGTGACAGGCTTGCTGGTCTCGTAAGGCGTAAGCAGGGAGAGATCCAGCTGTGGCGCAAGGCGATCGAGCAGCTCGCCCGAAGGCCGGCGCGACTCGCGTATGGCCCGAACGTCCGTCTCATCCAGCACCAACAGCGGCTGGTAGGTGGCACGCAACTGCTCCTTCAGCGCGTCTCCCGGACCCTGCACGACAAGAATGGTGTTTCGCTCTGCCAGCGACTGCGCGCGCACCAGGTCGGTGAGCCCCTGGGCCAGGTCGCGCGCGCTCATCTCTGCCAGGTCCGACTCCTTCACATAGATCAGGGGCGTGCGGTCGGAGAAACGCAGCTTCCAATCCGACAAGTCGACCAGGTACAGATCATAGCCCAGCACTTCTTTGTGCAGCTTGACCTTGTGCCCGAGGGTCCCATCAAGCAACTGCAGGAATTCCGGCATCGACTGACGCCACGAGGTTTTGACCGCGGTCATAGCGCTCCCCTCAATCGCATCGATCCTCTACGTCTCCAACAACAACGGCTCACGAGCGGTGCTCATGCGAACCAGGTCGAACTGAACCATCACCCAACACAGGCGGGGCAGCACCACCGCAGGAATGCCCACCTGTTCGGCAAGAGAGATCACCCGTTCTTTGCTGAGCGAACTGCCGTTTTCGGGAAGCAGATCATAGAGACGGGCGGCGAGGCGCGCCGTTTGCTCGACACCGATCGGCGCGCTGTCCCAACGACCACGACCGGCATTCCACACGCAGGTGAGCCGGCCGGCTTCACGCTCGGTGCGGGCTGCGCTGCGCCCGACCTGGGCTACGCTCTCCCACCAACCGACAGGCACGGTTGTGCTGCGATGGTCGAGCCGCCAGTCACCTTCATTGATACGCCAGTCGCCGCGTTTCATGATGAGCCGGCCATTGACATAAACAGTCGGCTTCTTGACTATCATATCGCAATGGACCACCGATTCGACATCGCCGCCCAGGCCTGCACTGTTGCCGAGCGCGATGTGGATCGTGTGATCCTTCTTCTCATCCACGACACCCACGCCTGTTAGCTCGTGCACGGCCGGATTCAGGCCAAAGCCGACTTCGGCGAGATTCGACCAGTTGGTATCGCCCCGGCGCTCGGCATGAGAAAACTGCGACTCAGAGAGGTAGCGCGCAACCGGGCTGTCCCCCGGCTCAATCGCCGCCAGCCTGCCCTCGCGGAACGTCAGCAGCATTTCCTCGCCCGGACCAAGCACCTTGCCGGGAACAGAGCCATTGATCACAATGCAGCCATCGCCATCGCGGGGCACAAAATTGACCTCGCCGGGCGGAAGTGTGCTCCACGAGCCTTCGCGAATCACACCGTCATTGATACCCGGCGGATAGGCCCAGCCGCCCACCCTCACATTAAGCCGGTGCTCACGGCGGCGGCTGTCCGTCGTCACGATTTCGATCCGCTTGCCCAGGATCAGGGCCAGGCTGAGAATCTGGGCCTGCTCGCCGATTGCGGCATAGTCCGTGTCCACCGTTTTCAGCATCTCGACGTTCAGACCCGGGGCATGGGCCAGCTTGGCCCGGCGGCCCCAACTGGCATGCAACACGCGCATCCGGTAGTGCAGATGCTCGGGGTGATCGGACAGGCAGCTCAAAATCGCATCCGCTTCGCGCACCGCCGCCTCAGTAGGCAGCGGCAGGCTTTCAAAGGGTCCCATGTCGAGCTGCAACACCCGCGGCACAAAAAAGGCGGTCGTTGAAATGCGGAGATCGCGCGCGACCCGCGCCACAATCTCGATCACGTCCAGCGATGCAACGTCCGCAAAAACCAGCAGGTTCTGATCCCGTCTCAGGCCGAAAGAGCCGACCAGGAGGTTATGTACGGCGCGGGACAGCTTGGCATTGTCAGTCACGAACTACTCCAGGACTTTCGTGATCGTCGAGTCGCCCGCCATTGCTTCAAGCACCGGCAGGCCGAACCCTTCATACTCGCTGAGAAACAACACGCCTTCTGCGAGGGCGTAGAGGGCAGGCTTGTCTGCCTCCTCCACCCAACCCGCAAGGTGCACGTGCTCACCCAGACCAAGCTCAGCAACCATCAACCTGGGATCCGGCACGACTGCCGAATCGACCGCCGGCAGCCTGCCCGCAATGACGAGCATGGGACAAGGGGTTCCTTCGGCAGAGCAGCGGACAACAAGGCGAGTATAGCCCTCAAGCGTCCGCCGGAGGTTCTTGCGCGCGTCAAAGCCACCTAAGTATAACAAAAAAGGCCCTTCGGGCAGCCTGTAGCGGGACCGCACGGCCGCCAGGTGCTCGGGCGCAGGCGGGATGCTGGCGGACGGCGCAACAGCCAGGTGGATCGCATGAACTCGTTTTGCAGGAATAGACAGATAACGGACGATGTCTTGACGGCTCGCCTCGGAATCGGTCAGAACGGCCGATGCTCGACGCGCGGTTCGGGACACCAGTCGCGTGTATGCGCGTTGGGCAGCCCCGCCCCGATAAAGCGGGAGCAGTAAGGGAATCAGATCATGCACAGTCACAACGACCGGGCACGGCCGCCACCAGGGCGAACCCCAGTAGGGCACGAACGCCACATCCGCTTGATTTCGAACACATGTTCGCGGAAAGGTCACCTGCTCGAACCAAAGCTTTGCCAGGTCCGGGTTGACCCGATCGAAGGGCGTTGCCACATCAACCACCTGCCAACCCTCTGGCAACGGGCCTGTGCGCGAATTGGTCCGGGAGCAGACCAGGGTGAGCTGATGAGAGCGGTCCGTACGTGGCAGCGACTCCGCCAGCGCAGCCAGATACTGTCCGCTTCCAGCAGCCATCTGTTCCCAGAACCAACCATTGACGACAATTCGCATATGATTCCCGGAGAGAATAGTCGATCCGAAACGATATGTCAACCGATTCGCAACATCAGGTCTGCACCCCGGCGCAGCAGCCATGCCCGTACGGTCTGCCGCGGCGGCTGATAGACTCCGAGATCGTAGCAGTTGCTCGCGATGATACGTTCATTCTCAGCCAGGGCCAGCTCCAGTTGTGACGGACACGCCGCCAGGGTCACGGCAAAGGAGCCCACCAGCTGGGCAGCAAGCGGGCGGATCACCAGGTCGCCAACTGCCAGGACGACCTCACCGTCCAACGCCGCCTTGACCGCGCATCCCTCGAAGCTTTGGGGCCCGTCGTTGACCCACCAGATTTCCGCCTCGAACTTCTCGCCGGGCCGCCACGCACGCCAATCGAACATGGCGGCAATCAGCAGCGGCTGGTACGATCGGCAGAGCATCGCGTATGCGCCCTTTGGACGCCCATGCCGGTCCACCACTGCCCAGGTCACCGCGGGCCACGGCTCATTGAATTGCCAAAACGCGACGCCGCCACATGGACTTCGGTGCCCCGAGCCCTCCCTCCTCAGGCGACTGGCCTCGATTCCCCTTTGGAGTCCTGCTGCCTGGGCGCGTTGCGTGGCCCCAATTGTGGCCACCAAGTCACGCTCGTCCAGCGGCCCGCTGTAATAGCGGATCTTGGCGGCCTGCAGCTTGCGTTGAGCCCAACGCGCATCGTCCAGCGATCGGGGCGCGCTTCCCTCAAAAAAAGTCCGAACGGTATCCGCATGCGGCAGCGCCTGCAGGCCGAACTCGCTCATAAACGGCGCCCTGACCCGGCCGAGAGATTCCCAGGGCGCCAGGCCGTGCCACACATCCCACTGGTGCACGTCGCCCTGCGAAGGCGAGGCAGAAATCCAGGGTCGCGTCCCATCCTCGGCCCCAATCACCTGCTCAATAATACGCAGCGGGAGCCGTTCACGTCGCGGATTGACCTCATTGCCGCCGCACCAGGCGATCAGGGAAGGACGTCCGCGCAGCGCAGCCACGATGCCCCGGGCTTCGGAAGCGAGCGCGCCGAGGTACTGCTCATCGCGGGGATAGTGGTCCAAGAACGCACAGGCGAGCGGGAACTCCTGCATGGCCATGATGCCCCGGCGGTCACACTGCTCCCAGAACGCGGCCTTCTCGCGGATGCCGCCTCCCCAAACGCGCAGGAAGTTGATGCCTGCATCCCGTGCGAGGCCGGCCATGCGCGCGTAATCACTGGGGCTCACACGGCCGGGCAGGATATCTCCGGGAACCCAGTTGGCGCCACGCAGAAACACGGGACGACCATTGACGATGAAGCGCCATGGATGCCCGTTCGCCAGCCGGTCGCGTGACACGGA
This sequence comes from uncultured Anaerolineales bacterium, assembly GCA_964387985.1. Taxonomy (GTDB): domain Bacteria; phylum Chloroflexota; class Anaerolineae; order CG2-30-64-16; family CG2-30-64-16; genus JALOOB01. The sequence goes on from CAYLZG010000001.1 coordinate 15,457, forward strand.
GCGAACCCCCGCCGTGATCTCGATCTCATCCAGGGGGCCGGACTCGTCGTTGATGCGGATGATGATCCGGTAGAGGTGAGGATGGCCCTGGTCCCACGGCCACCAGCGTCGCGCGGCGGGCATATCGACGGTGAATGACTGGATCACCTCATCTGTCAGGGCATACGGACCTGCCGTTGCCCCATCGCCATCGCCTCCGGCATCGCAGATCGCCAGGTCCAGCCAGGGCGCAGCCTCTTGCACTCGCTGAACCCGCACCCGGATGTGCCAGCGGACCGGCGTCGGATCGCCGGATTCGGACAGTGGTTCAGCCCAGGCCCAGGCGTCGGCGAGGTAGGCACGCCGGCAGCGCACCAATCGGATATCGTCCCAGATGCCGGTGCTCAGGACGCGCGGAGAGAAGTCCCAACCAAAGCCAAACTGCGCCTTCGGTGTTGCCATCCGGTCGGGAAAGTACTCGGTGGCCATGCCACGCCTGCACAACAGGCCGCGCACCACGCGACGTGATCGGGAATCCGTCGGGAGCGGCAGCGCTCCGCCGCCCCAAATCCGAATCGCCAGCTCGTGCGGACCGGCTCCGTTCAGGTGCGGCGAGAGGACTATCGATTGCCGGGCGAACATGCCGGCATTCTGCGCAAGGCATGCCCCATCGAGCCAGACGCTACTGGCGTAATCGATGCCGTCTGCCTCCAGCACGACTGTCGTGTCGCTGCCGGCTGCTTCGAGCGTAGTGCGATACCACCAATCGTAATCATCGACCCATGCACTCTGTGCGATGCCCTCCGGTGTGTCCAGAGAGGTGATGCGACCGGCTGCCAGGAGGTCTGCGCGGATATCGCCCGGAACGCGTGCGGGCAGCCACGAGGCAACCGTTGAACGGTCGTCGACGGGCTGGAGCATGAATGGTTGGCGGTCGACCTGGCCCACCTGCCAACCAGCGGATGCAAGATCGAGAATGTCACGCGCCATGTGAGACCGGCATGATAGCACAGCGAAAGGAAGCACAGGAAAACGGAAGAGAGATGCCTTGGGAGCGGACGTGCGGTGTGCTATACTGGCCGCAAGAATGCCAACTGGAGTATCCTTTGTACGATCTTGATCTCCCGACCCTTCTGGCGAAACTCGTCATTCTGCTGGTCGGGTTTCCGATTCATGAACTGGCACACGCCTGGGTGGCGCACAAGCTCGGCGACAACACTGCGAAATACCAGGGCCGGTTGACGCTCAATCCGCTCAAGCACCTTGATCCCCTGGGATCGCTGTTGCTGCTTGTCAGCGTCATCGGTTGGGCTAAGCCTGTGCCCGTCAATCCATACAACCTGCGCTATGGACCCCGCGTCGGCCATGCGATCGTCTCGGCGGCCGGCCCGCTGAGCAACCTGCTGATGGCCGCGCTCATCGCAGTTCCCTGGCGGCTGGGGCTCTTTGCGGATGCTTCACCGGGAGTCGTGCGCTTCGCGATCATCTTTGTCGGTGTGAACGTCGCACTCTTCCTCTTCAATCTCATCCCGCTGGCGCCGCTGGACGGAAACAGCGTGCTCAGCGGAGTCGTTGGAGAGAGCGCAGCGCGTATGCTGCGGCCATTGCAGGCTTATGGCCCTCTCATCCTGATGGGCCTGTTCATGTTGAGCTGGGTGTCGCCGCAGCTTAACATCCTTGGTCGCTACCTGGGACAAGGCGTCACCAGCGTCTCCAGGTTTCTGCTGGGCATCCAGTGAGTGCCATTCTGCCGCGCCGCGCCGCCTATCGCGTTCAGCAGTTCGGTCGGGCGCTCCTGGCTGCCTGGCGCGCGCCGGATCAGGCGGAGCTTGTAGAAGCGCGGCGCTGGCTGCCGGCGTCAGGCTGGCAGCTATTTGCAGAGATGCCGCGGCCGGAGCAGCGACACGCGCTGAACGTGTGGCATTCGTTGAAATCAGCGGGGTATGAGCAATCCGAGCTGGCGCAGGCGGCGCTCCTGCACGATGTCGCCAAATATCGCGGGGGCGTCAAGCTGTTTCACCGGGTGGCCGTCGTCCTGATCAAGGCCTTTGCGCCCGGTATATGGCAGCAATTGAAGGAGCTGGCCGAACCGTCACGCACAGATTGGCGTTACCCGCTCTGGGCGCATGCCAACCACCCAGCGGGCAGCGCAGCCCTCGCCGCAGCCGCCGGCTGCTCACCCGAGGCCGTCGACCTGATCCGCCGGCACCAGGAAGTTCTGGCGCCTTCACAATCCCACACCCCGGCTGAAACACTCCTCGCAGCGTTGCAGGCCGCGGATGATGAGAACTAGAAAGAGCACACCATGCCTGACAAACTAAATGTTGGAATCGTGGGCCTCGGCCTCGTTGGTGCATCCGCCGGTCTGGCGCTGCACAGGTTTCCGGAAAAAGTGACCGTGGTCGGTCATGACCGCAGCCCTGAGGTCGCGAGCACTGCGAAGAGGCTCGGCGCGGTAGATCGCACAGAATGGAACCTGATCAGCACGGTGGCAAAGGCAGACCGGATCATTCTGGCGCTGCCGCTCGAGGAGATGCGCGACACCTTGGACGCGATCAAGCAGGATCTGCGACCGGGCTGCGTCATCATCGATACCGCGAACGTAAAGGGACCGGTGATGGAGTGGGCGGCCGAATTGCTGCCGCCTGAAGTCCACTTCGTCGGCGGCCATCCTATCGTACTGACAGATCGCCTGGATGTTGATGGCGCGCGGGCCAACCTTTTCGAGAACAGGCTCTTCTGCCTCACGCCAGACAACCGCACCGATGACACCGCCGTTCGCCTGGCCGCGGATGTCATCGAAGCCATGGGCGCCAAGCCCTTCTTCATGGACGCGCAGGAACACGATGGCCTGGCTGCCGCGGTGGAGCATCTGCCCTCGCTTCTCGCCGCTGCCCTCCTGACAGTCACCTCCCGTAGCGCCGGGTGGCAGGACATGCGGAAGCTTGCAGGCAACCAGTACTATGCCAGCACACTGATGCTGTCGGGATCAGGGAAGGATGCCATTGCGGGGCCGCGGGCAAATCGAGAGCATGTCGTTCATTGGCTGGATGCCCTGATCGAAGAGCTGTCAGCGTATCGGGAGCAGTTGCTGGCCGAAGAGCCCACGGATCTCGTAGCAGATATCGATCGCGGCCTGGCTGCCGGGCACGGTTGGCTGGCTGCCAGCCTGAGCGGCAACTGGGATGCCGAAGGGCCGCGGCCGGAAGTTCCCACCGCTGGCTCAGCGTTCCGCGATATGTTCTTCGGAGGCCTGGGCAGGCACCGCGAAAGAACAAAACAAGGCGAACAGAAAGCGCGAAAATAGGAAGGCGGGTCGGGCGCTCGCTAGTAAACCATCTCGCCGCGGACGAATGCCGAGGTCCGCGGATCCTTCGGGTGTTCGAAGAAGGCCTCGGTCTTCTCGACCTCGACGATTCTGCCGTCAAGAATCAGGGCGATGCGGTGCGCCAGCCGTCGCGCCTGAAAAACGTTGTGCGTGACCAGGACCACTGTCGTACCTTGCTCCTCGTTCAGTCGACGCACTGCATCTTCGATGACCCCGACATTGTAGGGATCGAGGTTGGCAGTCGGCTCATCGAGCAGCAAGACGTCGGGCCGGATGACCATCGCGCGAGCCAATGCGACGCGTTGTGCCTCGCCGCCTGAAAGGGTGCGTGCCGGCTGCCCTTCCAGCGCAGCCAGGCCCACCTTCTCCAGGGCTGAACGCACCTCTCCTGCACTATCGCGCTGACCTCGCAGGCGCAAGCCGAATTCAACATTCGCCCTGACCGAGCGATTGAGAAGAATGGGGCGTTGCGCCACCGTTGTCACGCTGCGGCGAATCTCCAGTGAAACATCCTTATCTGCTTCGAACTGCTCGCCCCGGAAGCTGATGGCGCCTGCACTCGGAGGCTCCAGAAAATTGAGCAGGCGCAGCAGAGTGCTCTTCCCGGAACCACTCGGACCCACGATGGCCAGGATCTCTCCAGGGTGGATGTCCAGCCGGTCGATTCCAAGGACCTGCCGGCCGCCATAGACTTTGGTCAGGTTTTGGACGTAGTAAGAGGGGTTCATGTCCAGATTCATTCGCTGAAAGCCCTTCCCTGCATGCGCAACATGGCCACGTTGATCACAAACGTGATTGCAAGCAGGATGGCGCCTAGCGCGAGCGCCAGGTCGAAGTTACCCTGGCGCGTCTCGAGCACGATGGCCGTTGTCAAAACACGAGTCCGGCCTTCGATGTTGCCACCCACGAGCATGACCGCACCGACTTCGGAGATGATGCCTCCGAAACCAGCAATGATCGAAACGATCACGCCGACGCGCGCCTCCAGCAGCACCGTCAGCGTCGTCTGCCAGTCTGTCGCACCGAGCGATCGCACCTGCTGGCGCAGGCCAGGGTCGACGCCCATGACGGCAGCCATGGTGAATCCGGCGACCAACGGAAAGGCGATGATGCACTGGGCGATGACCATCGCGCCGGGCGTAAACAGGTCCGGGACCAGGGGCGAATCGAGCCGGCCGAGCGGGCCACTGCGCGAGAGCAGCAGGTATACAAAAAGCCCCACAACCACCGGCGGAAATCCCATGCCGGTGTACATGAGCGCGACCAGCGCACGGCGGCCCAAGAAACGGCCCAGCCCCAACACGGCGCCCAGCGGAATACCGATCAGCGTGCTAAACGCAAGTGCAATGCCCGATACCCGCAGCGATAGCAGAACGATCTCAAAAAGACCTGAATCGCCACCGAAAATCAAACGGAAAGCTTCAATAATGTCCCTCTTGCCCGCGCAGAAGCGCGTATGATTGTACTGGTGTGATTATAGTTGCGCATGGGCTTCTGTCAAAACCCTTGCGTTGCGGCATATTGACACTCCCATGAAGAAGGGTACAATGACCGCATGACGATAGGGCGCCGCTTTCGACGCGCCAGAACGGCGCCTGGTGGGCAGGCAGCGCTGGATGAGCTTGCCCAGCTGGTGCAGACCTCAGAGACTGCTGCACCGGCCCTCGATCGCGGCCGCTATCTGCGCGTTGCCTCCTTTTTTGCCCGCGTTTTTCTTTCATTCATTGCCTGGGACCTGATACTGGGGAGACTGCCCGGCTTCCGCACCTATGCGCGCGCCACAAGAAAGTCACGCTGGCGCACACATGCGCAGCGTTTTCGCGCGCTTGCGCTGCATTATGGCGGAGTCCTGATCAAGCTCGGCCAGTTTCTCAGCATTCGCGTGGACGTCCTGCCATCGGAGGTCACCGCAGAGCTGCGCGGCCTCCAGGATGAAGTGCCAGCAGAGACGATGGACGACATGCGGACCGTCATCGAAGGAGAATTCAAGCGACCGGTCGAAGAGGTCTTTGCCTGGTTCTCTCCGGTTCCCCAGGCTGCAGCATCGTTGGCTCAGGTGCACCAGGCGCGGTTACACAACGGGGAGGAAGTGGTGGTCAAGGTGCAGCGACCACGGATCGAGTTGCTCGTTGAGACCGATCTGGCAGCGCTGCGGCTAGCGGCCAACTGGCTCAAGCTTTACCGGCCGGTCACCCGCCACGCAGACCTCGACAGGCTGTATGAGGAATTCGCACGCACCACGCGCAAGGAACTGGATTTCGTCGCAGAAGGACGCCACGCAGACCGCTTTGCCAGCGATTTCAGCCAGGATCGCGGCATCTACATCGCGGATGTCTTCTGGGAGTACACCTCACGACGCGTCCTAACCCTGGAGAACGTTGCCAGCATCAAGATCGACGACCTGGAGGCGATCGAGGCGGCCGGCATCAGGCGGTCCGAGGTCGCGCGCCGGCTGTATGATGTCTACCTCGAACAGATCTTCGTCCACAGTTTTGTCCATGCCGATCCGCATCCAGGCAACTTGTTCGTGCACCCTCTGGATCCCGATCCTGGCGCTCCACCCGGTGCATCCCGGCCATTCTGGCTCATCTTTGTTGACTTCGGAATGATTGCCGAGATCCCCGAGAGCATGCGCGGCGCCATGCGGGATGTGGCCATTGCGGTGGGCACCCGCGATGCGCGGCGGATGGTCCAGGCGTACTATGATGCCGGAGTACTGCTGCCTGGAGCGGACCGGCAGCGAATCGTGGAACTACACGAAGACTTGTTCGCGCGTTTCGGCGGCGTGCGGATGGGGCAACTGAGCGACATCGCCATGCAGCAGGCCGAGTCCCTGGTGCGCGAGTATGGCGACCTGGTCTTCCAGATGCCGTTCCAGTTCCCAACGGATGTGCTTTTTGCCATACGAGCGGTTGCCATCCTCTCCGGCATGGCAACCACCCTGGATCCCCACTTCGACCCATGGGCCGCGACCCTGCCCTTCGCCGAGCGACTGGCCTCTGCCCAGATCACGCGTGACTGGCGCGCCATCCTCGATGAGCTGGGCAAGCTGGTGCAGTTGGCGCTCGTGCTGCCGGCGCGGCTGGACCGGCTTCTGTCTGCGGCAGAGCGCGGGGAGTTGGCGCAACCGGCCTCGCTGGCTCCGGATGCTGCGAAAGCCGTGCGCCGTGTCGAACGCGCGGTGAACAGGCTCACCTGGGCGATCCTGGCCACAGGCCTGTTGATCTCGGGGGTGATCCTGCACGCGGCAGACGGCTCTACAACGATCACGACCGGGCTTTTCGTCGCCGCAGCAGCCGCCTTCCTCTGGAGCCTGACGCGGCGGTGATTTGTTGCGGATAAATCAACAGCCAATGACGCGCGCGTCGCTCCACATCCTTCCGTGCATAGAGCATCGGATGGTACTGTCCCTTGAACCATGCCTCGATCTGATCGTCGTAGTGCGGGCTGTCGGGCCGGCCAGAATTGCCCGGCGCCAACAGGCCATAGCACTTCGATAGGTCAGATAAATCGGCGATGAACTTGAACGGTGGACCGACGACCGCGGTGCTTGCTTCCACGGTCAGCCCCGCGCCGGTTGCCCAGATGGTATTGCCGTCGCCCCCGATCGGGTACGGGCCGCGATTGTAGTGTCGCGCCAGGGCCGCCAAACGACCGGCCACATGCGCGAAGGTCAGCATGTGCAGCCGTCCCCACGCCCAATTACGATAGTCCGGGGCCTGAGGTTCGCCCAGCCGGTCTCGCAGGTAGTCATAGGTTCGACGCAACGCCACACGCATCACATCGTCGCGCCTCTCATCGCCGCCCAGGTCAAACCAGTGCCAGTCCGGCCGTTCGAGCGCAGCGTACATCCACTCCCACAAGCGATGTGAGAAGAAAGTGGCATCCTGGATGCCTGGCGTGGGTCCCACCCCCAGGACACGCGCGGAAAGGGTATGCCCGGCGCAGTCTGGCTGCCGCCCCGCGTCGAGCTTCGCCTGCATTACTACTTTTTGCAGCAGCAAGCCGAACACCTCGCACACGGCTGTTGCCGGGCTGTCGATCGACAGACGGCCATCCCACTGGCTGACCAGGGTCACCAGGCCCTGCAGTGCAGAATCGTCCACTTCGAGGTCAGCCAGACGCCGCGCGAGCCGGTTCAGGGAGGGAGAAAACTGGTCCAGGTGCATCCGGCGCATGTCAGTGACATCCATCGGCGAGGCGGCCTCGATCAAGGCAAGGATGCGCTCGGCCCGGTCGCCCATCCCGTATTCACGACCCAGAAAGTGAGGGTAGCTGTCGTCGACTACCCTGTTGTTAGCGGAAATCACGTAACCGCAGGCCGGGTTCGCCTGGTGGGGCAATTCATCGTACGGGATATAGCCGGCCCATTCATGCTCGCCCGTCCAACCCGGCACGGGCACCCGGCCATCGCCCCTTGCACGGATAGGCACACGACCGGGATAGCTGTACCCGATATCGCCCTGTGTGTCCGCATAGACAACATTCTGCACCGGCGCCACCCAGCCGCGCAGCGCCTCCCGAAACTCGGCACAGGTCCGGCTGCGATTCATCACACGCAAGGCCTCGACCATCGCTGCAGGATCGAGGGAGGTCCATCGCAGTGCAAGAGGCTGTTCGGGCAGGCCATCAGGCCCTGGACCCGCAGCCAGGCCGGGGGCTAACTCATTGATGACCGGACCGTGGCGGGTCACGATCACCTCCTGAACCACGGACGGGCCGCCTTTGACCCGTATCTCTTCCCGGCGCACCTCCGCATCGAGCCACTCACCGGCGAACTCGAACTGCACGCCATCAGGAGTGCGGCGCAAATGCTCGATATAGAGGTCCTGCACGTCGGGGTAACCGTTGGTGAAGCCCCAGGCCACCCGCCCATTATGACCCGCCACCACGTAAGGTATGCCAGGGAAGGTGACGCCGGTGACGTCAAGTGCGCCGGTCTCCCCGGTCGCCACCAGGTGATTCTCGTACCAGATGGCGGGTGCGCTGAGCGGCAGATGCATGTCATTGACAAGAAGCGGTCTGCCGGTGGCAGTACGGGAGCCGGCGAGGACCCAGTTGTTGCTGCCCGGCAAGCCTCTCCCTGACGGGAGGTCAGGACCAGCTTTTTTGGCGCTGGACGGCTGCACGCCCCGGTCATCTTCATCTGCCGCGCTTGGCGCCGCGTACGCCGCGAACTCCTGCCGCAAGCGAGCGTCTTGTCCGGGGCTGCGCTCAGCGAGTTGACCGCCCAGGCCAGGCATGACGGTTGGCCATGTGGCAAACGGCGGCGGTGGCTCCAGCTCAGCAGCGCGCTCGGGCCCCAACTCGGCAATGAGACGCGCGCGCAGCAATTCCGTCTCCCAGTTGATGGAAAGGCCCCACGAGATCATTTTCGCCCAGCACAGTGAATCTGCCAGTGTCCACGGCTCAGGTTGATACCGCAGCAGTGTGAATTCAACCGGGAGTGGCTGCTGCGCAATGCTCGCGTTGACACCAGCCGCATATGCCGCCAACTCGGCCCGGCTCTCCTCGCCGAGCAGGCTCACTTCCGCTGCGGCAACGCCATACATACCGAGGATACGAAGACTGCGGTCGTTCTGGAGCGCGGCATCTCCCAGCACCTCGGCCAGCCGGCCGGCAACCACTCGCCGTTGAAAGTCCATCTGCCAGAGCCGGTCCTGCGCATGGACGAAACCTTGTGCGAAGAAGAGGTCATGCGCGTTGCGTGCGTAGATGTGGGGAACACCCCACGGGTCGCGTAAGATTTCGACCCATTCGTACAGCCCGCCCAGGCGCAGGCGCCCGGCAGCTTTCGGCCGCCGGGTGCGCTCGAGGGTGGTCAGCGTGACGTGCAACGCGGTGGTAACCGTTCGATTCAACGAAGATCCTCCATGCCACTTCTAGCGCCTGGTCAACTCCCTGGCAATGATCACGCGCTGAATCTGGCTCGTCCCCTCATAGATCTGGTAGATCTTGGCGTCCCGCATCAGCTTCTCGACCGGGTATTCGACGCTGACCCCGTAGCCTCCAAAGATCTGAACCGCGTCGGTGGTGGTCCTCATGCATGCGTCGGCCGCGAAGGCCTTTGCCATTGCCGCTTCCTTCACATTGGCAGAACCGCGATCGACCAACCAGGCCGAGTGACGCACCAGGTGTTCGGCGGCCTCGACATTCATAGCCATATCCGCCAGCATAAAGCCCACGCCCTGGTGTGCGACGATGGGCTTGCCGAAGGATTTCCGTTCCATCGCGTATCGGGTGGCTTCATCAAGGGCGCGGCGAGCAACACCGACCGCAGCCGCGGCCACGGGTGGCCGGGAACGGTCGAACACCTTCATAGCGATCGCAAAGCCGTCGCCTTCGTTCCCCACGCGGTTCTCCAAAGGCACGCGCACATCTTCCATGACGATCTCGCCCGCCCACGCTGCGTGTTGGCCCATCTTTTTCATTGGCTTGCCCAACGTGACACCTTGCGAATCCCGATCCACGATGAAGGCACTGATGCCGCGATGCCTCGCCCCCGGGTCAGTTTTGGCGAAAATTACGAAGAAGCTGGCAACCGGCGCGTTCGTGATCCAGGTCTTTGTGCCGTTGAGGAGATACTCATCGCCCTGCCTGGTGGCTGACGTGAGGATGCCGGACACATCCGATCCTGCAGCAGGTTCCGTCAGGGCATAGGCTGCCAACTCTCCGCCCTGCGTGAGCCTCGGCAGGTATCGCTGTCTCTGGTCCTCAGTCCCCACCAGGATTAGCGGCCAGGCCGCCACGTTGTTCAACATCAGCGCAGTCTGAATGCCGGAGCAGGCCCAGGCGAGCTCTTCGTTGATGATACACTCTTCAAGGACTCCGAAACCAGGGCCGCCATAGCGCTCGGGGACGTTTGAACTGATCAGCCCGACCTTGTGGGCCTTCTTGATGATGGGCCAGGGGTATTCATCGTTGCGGTCGTAGAGCTCGGCGACGGGCAGGATTTCCTTCTTGGCGAAGCTCCGGGCCAGGTCCCGGATCATCTCCTGTTCTTCGGTCAGCGTGTAGTCCAGCATGGCATTGCTCCGTTCGACACACAGTCGCGGTTGCGGCCGATAGCAGCCTTTGCAGCCAGTTTAGCATTCCGGCCCCACCATGTCAACGAGAATAAAAAAGCCCCGAGCAAAACTCGGGGCTCAATCCAGAGGTGTTGTGGCCTAGAAATTCTTCTGGAAGATCACGTTGAAGGAATTATGGAACAGGGTGTTGCCACCTCCGCCCGAGCTGCACTCAGCCTCATCGGTGAAGTTCGAGTGAAGCGGCTGCGCGATCTGGCTGTTCCCGGGATTCACCCCATCGCCGCTCACATAGACGCTATACTCGGCCATCTTCCACATCAGGAACTCCGCCTGACCCGGCCCCTTGGAGCCCGACACCTGCTTATCCAACACGTTGCCAGGCTGTCCGTGCGGTGTCTGCACCAGCATAACACCATCGACCGGATTGCCTGCTGCGTCCACTACCTTGACAAAGATGTTGTGCATGCCGCGATTCTCGCAAGGGGTAAGCCGGCGAGATTCAATCACGGTGAACTGCGTGCTCGGCTTGGGTGCAGCGGCTACCGCAGCCTGAACTGCAGGCGCAGGCGCTGCAGCGGCAACTACCCTGACCGGAACGCGCGTCGGCACTGGTGTGGCGGTCGGCGGCACCGGCGTAGCGGTCGGCGGCACCGGCGTGTCGGTTGGGACCGGCGTCTCCGTGGGTGTTGCAGTTGGCGTAAATGTAGCGGTCGGAATAGGCGTCTCGGTCGGCCAAGGCGTGTAGGTTGCTGTCACATCCACCGGCAGATCCGCGGCGAGCGCCACACGAACGGCACGTTCCTGGAACCCAGCAGCGATAGGCGCCGAGCGGCTCACGCCCGTGTTCTGTGCGACCAGCGAGTTGATCACCGCAATCGCGGCCGCGCCGAGCACCCAGAGCAAGAGCACGATCACAGCAATCAGGCGCACCTTGGCGCCCGTGCTGCTTTGGCTCCACCAGGAGGGCCGCGCTTCAGCCGCACGATGAAGACCGGTAAGCGCCCCTGGCACCGCCGAAGGAGCCACGGCAGGCGATGGCGCCGCGGGAGCAACCGCCGACATAGAAGGGATAGCAGAAGCCACAACCGGTGCAGGTGCCATAACAGCAGCGGCAGAACGAAGATTGCGCTCGCGCAGGCGGCGGCTCATCATCCGGCTGAGGTTCAACGCCAGGGACGGATAATGCAAAGCCAATTGCTCGAAATCGTTCCGGCCGAGCGACCAGCCGATTACGTCGGTCAGCGCTGTAGTGGTCGTGCTGCGGGGCTCTCCGGTCAGGAAGGCGCCCTCGCCAAAGACTTCGCTGGCACCGACTGTCGCAAGAACGCCCACTGCGTTGCTGACCTGAACCTGGCCCTGGTCAACGAGGTAGAGCGTCTCCCCCTCCGTACCTTGGCGGTAAACGGTCTGACCGGCGTCCCAGTGCTCGGGACGCAGATGCGCAGCCACATCGTGCAACTCGTGAGGCTGCAATCCGTGCATCAGCTCGAGCTTACGCAGGTGCCGCTCAAGCGCCTGATCCTCGCTCACCCCCAATGCGACCTTGAGTGCCCGTGCGATGGCGGGATTCTGCTCGAAGATGGCTTTCAGGTCCGCATCACGCAAGGCCCACAGTGATAGATCGGACGCTGCCTCCGCGGAGACGCTGTAGCTCCGGCCGAGGACCATATCGGTTTCACCCAGCAGCGAGCCTGCGCCCACATTGCTGAGCACACCGAGCTGGTCGCTGAGCAGGCGAGCCCAGCCGGAACGGATCAGGTAAAGGGCTGAAGCGGGTCGCCCCTGCAGGTACACGATCTCGCCGGCAAGGCGAGTCTCGGGAACCATTCGGTCTGCGATCAGGGAACGCTGCTCCTCGGTCAGAACCGAGAAAAGCGGCGTGTTCTCCATCATAGATTCTTTCACTAACTATTCTCCCTTGCTTCCTGCCGCAGCTAGTACGCGCGGCGGAAAGTGACTGTCCAAGAATGATGACCAGAACAACCGTTCGATCTTAGGAACGCATCGCAAGTTCCATCCTCTGTGCAGAAACCTGCTCCCAAGAGGACTTCGCGAGGGATATCGCCTGAAGTGGTAGAAAGTCCTGCCACATAATCGCTAGTCACGTTCTGACCGTTCACATCGCGGATAATCGAAATCTCCTGACCTCCACCAAGAACAAACTCAGCTTCGCCCGGGACTCCCTTATGTCCAGTGACAATCTCTTCTTTGGCCTCACCCAAATGCGCTTTGACAGTGACGCCGTTGAGTGGACTACCCCCGGCGTCGAGCACGCGCACGTGCAGTTCGCGCCTGTAGCCACAATTCACGGAAGAACCACTATGGAAGCCACCAATTTCCTCTACAGTCCACAAGTGCTTCTCGACAACGCTGAATGTCGGTCCTGCCGGCGCGGCGGGAGGCGCAGTCGGTTGGGGCGCGGCAGTCGGTTGCGGAGCCGCAGTTGGCGGCGGGGGAATATTCTTTGCCACAGCAACTGTGTCGATCGCGCCCAGAACGCGGACCACCGTGCCGGCAACCCATGCCTGGCTTGCGCCTGCAGACTCAATCTGCCACCAATCACCACTTGCGTTGCGGCCGATGATCGGCATTTCCTGGCCCCCGCGTAACTGGCCGATCACAGGATAGGCCCGACCTGGCCCACTGCGCAGGTTTACATTGCTGTCTGCAATAACGCGTGGTTCCTGCGGCTCGGGCGTCGAGCTGGCAGTAGGCGGCGGCTCGGTGGCAGTAGGCGCCGGTGTCGCGGTCTCAACGCGCGTGGGCGACGGAGGGACAGGCGAAGACGGTTCAGCCGTCGCGACCACCACTGTCGGAGCCTCCGTTGGCGGGACCACGTCCTGTGTTGGGGCAGGAACCACTGTCGGCGAGAGATAGGCCGTGAGCTTCTGACTCCGCGCTCCCAGAATCTCGGCAAGTGAGGCAGTGGCCTCAATTTCCTCGCGAGCGCGACCCGCGGCGATGTCCGCCTCGGCCAGGGACACAAGCAACTGGCCCGGGTTGGCCAGATTCAGCCTGTCCAGACCGGCCTGCGCCTGCTCCAGGTCACCCGTACGGTCATACTCTGCAGCAATCTGTCGCAGGGATGCCTCCCGAGCTGTTGCAGAACCTGAACCGCCCCCAGATGAAGAACATGCAGCAACGAAAATGATGATAACCAGGGGCAGAAGAAAGGAGCTCAAACCAAATGACCGCAAGCCCATCGGGCCGCGGCTGAAGCTTCGATGTTCTGACATATGACTTTCGTACTGAGATTCTGGGTTCTGCTCCCTCGCCGTCTCGTGACTCATGAGAGACGGATCGGGCGCTCCGCCCAAAGCATCATGCATTTGATCAAGATTCCCATGTGCTTGTTTGGGATGCAGGCTTTGCCTGGTACGCGACAAGGCTGCTATAATGGCTCCACATGGGCGGCAGCGGGCCCCGCATTCGAATGAGATAAAGTGATCTGCGAGGATTCCGCCAAAAGTGCCGAAGGTGGGAATCGAACCCACATGGGGCAACCCCCAACGGTGTTTGAGACCGTCGCGTCTACCGTTCCGCCACTTCGGCGTAGCAAGAGACGAGTATAACAGAAGGCGCATGTCGCGTCAAGTTCATTCTCATTGCAGCCGGTGATTCGGATGTTTGATCTCCACAAATTGGCCTGGCAGGCCAGCGCCTCCCTCGTCGTGCTGGCGACGTCGCTGGCAGATGACGGGTTTCGCGGCGGACGCCGCGGGTCGCCGGGCAGGCCCGAATATGACGAGGCAGCCCTGCTTGCTGCCGCGCAACGTGGAGACCTTCCGGCATTCAATCAGCTGGTGCTCCACTATCAAAGCCTCGCCTACAACATTGCCTACCGCCTGACCGGGGATGCAGACCTGTCTGAGGACGCCACGCAGGATGCCTTTGTCAAAGCGTTCCAGCGGCTGAGCCAGTATCGAGGCGGTTCCTTCAAGTCCTGGCTGCTGCGCATCGTAACGAATACGTGCTATGACGCACTGCGTGCGCGCAAACGGCGCCCGACGACGCCGCTGGAAAGCGACGAGGACAACGATGATCCAGAGTACGATTCGCGGCTGATCGACAACGCAGAGCGACCTGAAGCGTATGTGATGCGGCAGGAGCTGGCGGCGGTGATCCAGAAGGCAATCGGGCAATTGCCGCCCGACCAGCGAACCGCTCTGGTGCTCTCCGATGTCGAAGGACTGGATTATCAGGAGATTGCGGACGCGACCGGCGCGGCGCTGGGTACCGTCAAGTCCCGGCTCAGCCGCGCTCGCGCCAAGGTGCGTGACCTTCTGATGGAGCACCAGGAACTTTTACCGGCGAGCTACCGTCTCACTGACAGTTAGCACATAGAGCATGGGCATATCTAACGGAGGCCAGTTCTGCCTGCCCTCAGTTTGTCCGTGTAACTGACAAATCTTGAATTTCTTGATCGTGAGTCATCCATGAGATCAATTTTCGGAGGGCCGGTCCGGGGCCACATCCAGGTCGAGCAACTTTCGGCTTACCTGGATCAGCAGGTTTCTCCGGCCGAGCGAGCCACCATAGACGCGCACCTGCAACAGTGCTCGGAATGCCGTGCAGAGCTGGAAAGCCTGCGCCAGACCGTAGTCATGTTGCACGCGTTGCCGCGCGTCGCGGTTCCTCGCGCATTCACCCTGTCAGAGGTCCAGGCCGGCATACGCCGGCCGGCCGCTGCGCCAGGCTGGTTTGGAGGGCTTGCACGCGGTTTGGGTGCGGTCGCAGCCATCGCTCTTGTAGCGTTCATAACCGTTTCAGTGCTGCGCCCCGAACAGGTTCCATGGCAGCCCAACCAGACCATCGCGCGCGCGCAGCCGACTCCTGCAGCGCCCACGGCGGCGCCGGCTGTAGCTGTCCCGATAGCGCCGGCCGCGGCGGAGGCGCCCCTGGCCAAATCGCAAGAGCAGCTGCCGGCTGCGGCAGTCGAGCCTTCACCAGAGCCTGCCGTGGCGATGATGGCAGTACCTGAGGCCGCACCTGAAGGAGCACCTGATACGCAGGCGCCGGCCGCCAGGGAAGTCGCGCCTGCCAGCGTGGCGGATGCTACAGAACCTGCAGCAGATCTCGCCACTGCAGCGGCCACCGCGCCGTCAGATGCGATCGCGGCACCCGTGCCGGCCGCACCCGTGCCGGCGGCATCCGTGCCGGCCGAACCCATGCCAATGGCAAAGGCCGCTCCGGATGAACCCGTTACGGAGATGGCGGCAGCTGCAATGGGGCGCGGTGGCGGCGGTGGACCAGATGAACCGGTGGGCATCGCACCCGAGCTGTTAACCCCCGAGCCAGCGCCGCCACCGGCCGTCGTGCCGCCGGGTATCCGGTTTGCCTACGCGGATCTCAACGCGCTCTGGGCAGTGGACAGCGATGGTGGGACGCGACAACTCGTGCAGGGACGCGGAATCAACACGCCGCAACTCTCGCCGGACCAAAGCTGGATCGTCTACCGCACCTATGACGATGCGGGCTTGAAAATCTGGGCCGTTCGTTGGGTCGGGGGAGAACCTAAGCTGCTGCTCGACGACGCAGCGATGCCAACTGACCGGTTGCCAACAGGCTACAGCAGGCGCGGCATCCATGACACAAGATGGGCGCCACAGGGAAACATCCTGTCCGTCACCCTGTCCCTGATTCCCGATCCTCAGCAGCCCGAGCTGCCGACGAAGATCGAACTATGGCGGATCGACGTCGAGACGGGAAAACTGAGCTTCGTAAACGAGTTGGGGCGCGCATACCGGCCCTATGACTCGCCTGATGGCACGCAGTATCTTACAATTCAATACGGCACGGAGGCGAATCCCGAAGGCAGCGTGAGTCTCCATGACGCGGCCAGCGGCAAGGGGCGAACCGTGCTCACCTTTCCGGCCAGCCCTGGCAAGAACAGCTATGAAAGCCAGGTTGCCTGGACTCCCGACAGCAAGGCTGCCTGGGTAGCCATTCCTGAGCCCGATTATGGTCTCCCGGTGCCGCCGAACGGTACGACACTCTACAAGGTAACCAAGACGGGTAAGGTGGATGTGGCCGGCACGGTCGATGCATTTCAGGTCTACTGGTCTCCCCTTGGCGACCGGCTGGCCTATACCCGATTCATCTCGGAATCATCGACCATGAATGAACTTCACCTCGCCGAGAAGGATGGCACAAACGCACAACTCTACACCACCATGGCGCAGGGGGAATTCATAAGCTGGTCGCCGCAAGGCGATCGTTTTCTATATCAGGACAATTTCCAGGTGTTCGTCGGTGAGCCTGGTGAGGAGCCGCGGCGCCTGACCAATAGCGTGAGCATGGTCGGCCCACGCTGGATATCGGACACTGAGATGATGGCATTCCACGATACGGGCAAAGGCTGGCTCCTGACCTTGCGGGACATTGTCGGAGAAGCAGTGACCCTGCTCTCCCTGCCGCGCGAAGCGATGTGGGATGTCGGACACTGAAGTAAAGCGCGATCGCCGGTGGCCTGGCCGATCGAGGCCGCGCCGCCGGCGTTTTTGTGTTGTAGATACAACAAATGCCTGAGCTTCCCGAAGTTGAGACCGTGGCCGCCGACCTGCGTACGGAGCTGGTTGACCGGCGCTTTGTGGGCGCACACATCCTGTGGCCGCGCACCCTGGCAGCACCTGACGCCCGAGAACTGGTCGAAAGGATCCAGGGACGGCAAGTCATCGATGTGGGCCGACGCGGCAAATTCATACTGATCCGCCTCGATGACGGGCAGACACTCGTGGTGCACCTGCGCATGACCGGGAGTCTGGCGGTGGTTGCCTGTGAAGAGCCGCAGCCAGCCAATAACCACATCAGGGCGTGGTTTCCCCTGGCTGACGGCGATGCGCTTGTTTTCACCGATCCCCGGAAGTTCGGCCGCATCTGGTTGGTTGCCGATATCAATGAGGTGACGGGCAAGCTGGGACCGGAGCCGTTGGCGTGGGATTTCACCTTTCAGGAGTTCTCCGATCGCCTCCGCAGGCGCAAGGTTGCCATCAAGGCGCTGCTGCTGGATCAAACGGTCGTTGCCGGTGTAGGGAATATCTATGCGGACGAGTCCCTCTTCCGCGCAGGCATCCACCCGCTGCGCAGGTCGTCTTCGCTATCGGACCAGGAACTCGAGCGCCTCTTTCTCAGCATGCGGCAGGTGCTCAAAGAAGCGATCAACAAGCGGGGCACACTTTTGCGCGATTATCGAACTCCGTACGGCGAGGACGGCTATTTCCGCAACGATTTGCGGGTTTACGGCCGCCTGGATAGACCGTGCCCGAATTGCGGCACGCCCATCATGCGCATCCGCGTGACCCAACGCAGCACGCACTTCTGCCCGCACTGCCAATGCGATAAAAATGAATTGCCCCCCCAGGAAGATGCACCTATAATCGATGAAATTTAGCGACACCCACTGAGGCTACATGGAAACCAATACACCATTGCGCGCACCGCTGCATGCACCGCGGCTGTGGGCGGCGACACTGATTGTCTTTATCTCAAGCGCGTGCATGATGACCCTGGAGTTGGTCGCAGGCCGCATCGTCGCGCCCTACGTCGGGGTGTCCCTTTACACCTGGACCTCGGTCATCGGCATCATCCTGGCCGGCATGAGCCTGGGCAACTACATCGGCGGACGGCTGGCCGACCGCTGGGCATCGTATCGCTTGCTGGGCATACTGTTCCTCCTTGGAGGCCTGACCAGCATCGGCGTCCTTCTGGTAGATACGATGGGCACGCGGCTGCCCAACGAATGGCCCATCGTCCTCCGAATCATCATCTTGGTCACGGCGCTCTTTTTCATCCCATCCACCCTGCTCGGCACAATTTCACCCGTGGTGACCAAGTTATCGGTGCTCGACCTTGCGCGCACGGGCAGCACGGTGGGCCGGATTTCTGCCGCCGGGACGGCCGGCAGCATCATTGGGACATTCGCCACAGGCTTTCTGCTGATCGCCTGGTTCGGCACCCACGCAATTATCTGGGGAGTGGCAGTTGTCCTGCTCGCCATGGCTGCCGTGTTTTTCCTCACCGGCTTGCAGACGCGCAAGCGCGTTATTGCGGCCATCCTTTCCGTCATCCTGATAGGAGTAGCTACCACGGTGGCTACTGTCCAGGGTTGGACGAGCTCTCGTTGCTCGCTGGAAACCAATTACTTCTGTATCACCGTGCATGAAAGCGAACATGCAGGCAAGCCAATGCGCACCCTCGTCCTCGACCGGCTGGTGCACAGCTACAGCTCGCTGGAGGACCCCACTCAACTGGTCTACGGCTACGAGAAAGTGTACGCCGAAGCGACCCACTATCAATCCTTGAGGCACAACAGGCTGGCCGCGCTCTTCATCGGTGGCGGTGGCTACACGTTTCCGCGCTACATGGAGGCGCTTTATCCTGACAGCGAGCTGGATGTGATCGAGATTGACCCAGGGGTGACACAGACAGCCTACTCTTCGCTGGGCCTGGCCCGCGACAGCCGGATCAAAAGTTATAACGAGGATGCGCGCATGTTCCTGGAGCGACAGCCCGACAAGCGATACTCGTTGATCATGGGGGACGCGTTCAATGACTACTCCGTGCCTTATCATCTGACGACGCTGGAGTTCAACGAGCGGGTCCGGACCTGGTTAGCGGATGATGGCCTGTACCTCGTCAACCTGATCGACGGCCCGCGCCGCGATTTCCTGCGCTCATATACCGCCACCCTTGCGAAGACCTTCGATTACATCTACATTGTGCCAGCGCTGCGGGGATGGCGGGAATCTCCCCGGGTGACTTTCGTGATCATCGCATCCGATCAGCCGCTCGACCTCGAACGGTTCCGCGACATCGACGCAGGCGATGGCGAGACACTGCTGGCCGATACGGTGCTGCCGGACACGGACCGGGATGCCCTTCTCTCAGAGGATAAGTTGGTACTTTTAACAGATCAGTACGCGCCGGTCGACCAGATGCTCGCGCCGGTCGTTCGAGGCGAGACGGTGCGCCCCGATGCGCCATCGCTCCAAGGCGGTTCGACGGCTCAATGACTGGTGCAAACCAAAACAAACCCGTGAAGCTTCTGATGTGGTGCTTTTCGATGCTCGTCTGGATCGCAGCGGGCGCCGCATCTTACTTGTTTGTCCTGAACCGTCTGCTGATCCAGTTGCGCGACAGGCGGCACAAGAGCTTCCTCGTTCGTGCAGGAGGACTGCTCTCTGTCGGTTTCAGCGCGCTGCTCGGCGCGCGGGCGAACCGCACTGGGTGGAGGATGCTGCCTGCCGCCGCATTGGTGCTGGCCTTTGCCGGTGAGGTGCGGCGGCTACTCCTGCGCACCCGGCACCGAGGGGCTCCGCCGGTTGCCGAAGAAGGGCCGAGCGTCCGGCTGAACAGGCCACAGACCACTACCGATCTCGTGCTGCGACAGTATGAGGTTCGCATGCCGAAATGGCGCGGACCTGCGGTGCGCGTCGCGCACGTCAGCGACTTCCACCTGAACAGCCATCTTCCACTCAGCTACTTCCAGGATGCCATGCATCGCATTGCAGCAAAGCAGCCCGATCTCGTACTGATCACCGGCGATTTCGTTACCCATGCCGAGTTCATCCCGCTGCTTGCAGAAGTGCTGCCCCTGGCGCAGGGACGGCTTGGCTCGTTCGGCGTGTTGGGCAATCACGATACATGGGCCGACGCGGCGGCCGTTCAAGAAACTGCCAATGCAGCAGGGGTTTGCATGTTGAGCAATGGCAGCGTGCGCATTCCCCTGGGCGATGGCGCTTCAATCCTCCTGGCCGGCGATGAACACCCTTGGGTAGATGGGGCGTGGCATGAGCCGGATCGGATGCCGGGAGAGCTGGCGTTTCTGCTGACCCATACGCCAGACAATATCCACCGTCCACAGGGAGCCATGTTCGATGCGGTGTTCGCGGGGCACTATCACGGCGGTCAGATTCGCATGCCCGGCATTGGCGCCCTGGTGATGCCGTCGAAGTATGGCAGGCAATATGACGGCAGCCATTTTGTCTTCGGTCGCACGCACCTGTTTGTCACCGCCGGTGTCGGCTCTGCTGAACCGCCCCTACGGATCTGGTGCCCGCCCGATATCCTGCTCGTCGATTTCCTGCCAGATGGAGATGGTGTAAGCTTCGGAGCAACCCCCCAAGCGGATCGCTCCGAAGCTCCCGGGCTATAGGCGGTCCAACTCGAGAGGATCGAGCTCGACCAGGTCGGGGTCATCCTGGAGGATCTCCAGCGCGAAGTCCTCAGCGATGCGCTGGTACCCTTTGGCTCCCACGATCGCCGTGTAAGCCTCGCCGCGCGGCAGGGGGGTGTCGGTCGTGTAGACACCTTCGGCATCCGTTACACCGAAGGAAAGCACCGAACCAGTCTTGCCTTCGCTATTGTCTGCGTCGAAGTCGTCAACCACCAGGTCAGGGAACAGGAAGACAACGACCGCTCCCTGGATGGGTCGCTGCGTGGCATAATCGACAACGGTCCCGGTGATGATCACGCCATCGTCTGCGGACGGTTTTGGCTTCTGTGGCGGACGATTGTTGGCCTGCTGTGTTCCGACTGTGAAGCCCGCCTCCTGGACAAGATCGTCTCGTATATAGACCTGCAGATTGTAGCTGCCATCGGTCAGGCCCTTCTTGCCGCTCAGACTAAGGTCAAGAATGCCGGACGCACCATACTCCCACTCCAGATCAGTATCGCCGGCGATATCCTGTCCTTCGTACTGCCAGGCGTAGCTCCAATCCATGCCGTCACGCATGCCTTCGTAAGGCAGCCCTGCATGCACCTCGGCAGTGCCGGACCGGAAGCTCGTGGCCTCGCCCAGGACACCTTCGCTCTCGTCGAAGGCCGTCCCAAAAACGATCTCGCCAAAGGTTGCCTTGCCGGTCGGCCTGGCCGCCGCACCGCTGGGCGGCCGGGTGACGATCTGACCGCCGCTGGCGCCAATCTTGCGCGCCTCTTCGATGTAGGGCACTGCACGGTTCGTGGGGCGAATCAGGTAGATAACATTGCCCGCCCGGTCCTGGATGCGCGCCGTGGGCACACCGATCAGCTCACCTGCTTCGTTGATCGCAGCTCCACCCGAGTTGCCCTGGTTGACCAACACGTCGGTCTTGAACCAGTCGAACTCATCGTCACCATCTTCATCCACGAAACCCGAAATGCGACCTTCAGTCGCGGTCACAGTGTCGCCCGCGATCCCGGGATATCCCACCACGATCACATCATCGAGCACCTCGACTGCATCCGAGTCCGCGAGGTCCATCGAGACGACGGGCAGCGTGGGTGTGATCTTCTGTTTGCTGTTGTAATATGCGACGATCTTGAGCACCGCAATGTCGAGATCCGCATCGTAGGATAGGGCTTGGGCAATATAAGCTGGCTTTGGGAGCTTGCGAGCGTCATCGGTGACGGCAACCACAGAGAGACCCTTGGCATTGAAGAAGTCGCCGGGCTGTAAACCCAATTCGTCCAGCTCCGAATCCGCACCTCCGGATGTCGGGTAACCGATGCAATGGAAGTTCGTCAGAATATAGCCTTCCTGATCGAGCATCGTGCCCGAGCAGAGGCTGCCTGCGTTTTCGTCCGCATCGAAAGGCGTCATGAGCTTTATTGAGGATCGCAGGACGCGCTGGGCGACATCGCGGTCCAGCGCCTGGACCTGTGGTGCGCTGCCAACGAGTCCGGCGGCAAATGAGAGCAAGGTCAAAACTGCAAACAGGATCGTCCGGTTCTGGCGTCTCATCATCGTCTCCTACTTCAGCTCAAGCGAGCCAAGGATGCGACCCCACACGCCATCGAGGCCCTTGAACGCGTCTGCCGAAGCCAGCATACTTGCCACGGTCATGACGTCATCCTGGCGGATCAGCACGTCTGCACCCTCAGCGACGATGGGAACGCTATTGGGCGTGGCAATCACCGGCTCCGCGACATAGACATAATCCACCCGCACAGCATTCTTGCCGCGCACCTGGGTTTCTCCGATGCTCAACACCTTGTAGCCGAGCAGGTCCTTTGCCTTGCGATCCGCCCACTTGAGGGCGAAGTCGCCGAGCGTCTGAGCACTCGTGCTGATTTCCGTCACCGGCATCTGCCGGAGCACGAAGCGCGCCGGAAAGAGCCCGGCGTCGAACGATTCACTGACGACAAGCACTTCGTCAGCCGAGTCGCCTTTCGCTTGAGCCCAGGAGGCCGGATAGCTGACAGACACGTTGGCATCGCTGAAAGCGGACGATCGATTTACTACGATGGTGCGTGCGATGAGCCCCACGGCCAACAGGATGATAACGAGGGCCCAAACTAACCATTCCGGTTCTTCCTCGCGGAACAGGGTGCGCCGGAGCATTGAGCGGGTTGTCATGGGTGCCATTCCTTTACGCAGAAGCAGCGCCGGGCCGCGCACTGCGTCGCATGATGATGAACAAGGTGAGGAACGTGGCTGCAGCTACGACTGAGGCAAATATCAGGCCATTCAGCGGCGTGGGGCGCAGGCCGCTGCGCGTGATTTCACTGAGCAGTGTGCTGACGACGCCGTTCAGAATCGCAGCGAGCAGGAGCCCAGCCGGCAGCCAGAAGGGACCACGGTTCTCGAATTTGGCGCGACCCAAGAAATAGCCGGTCACACCGGCAAACGAAGCATGTGCCAATGCGATGACGGCAATACGGACTGCGCCGATCCCCAGATCGACACCGCCGTTCTGCAGGACATATTGGACGTTCAAGAGGGTGGCATAGCCCAAACCGGCAGCAGCGCCGTAAATGATGCCGTCAATGCGCTCGTCAAATTCGACGCTGCGGAAGATGCTGTAACGAACGGCAGCATACTTAAGAAACTCCTGCGTGACGCCCACGATGCAGATGCCTGCCAGCAGCTGCAGGAAGAGACTGCTGCCAGCCCACTTGTTCACCCCAAACACATCCTGGATCAACGGCTGGCCCACCGCGGCTGCCAGAAGAACACCCAGAATAAAGACTCCGATGACGAATTGCTTCGGCTCCGGCTCAGCGCGGTCCTGAAGATAGAATACGCCCAACCAGGCGGCCGCCGGAACCAGCGCCAACAGGAGACCGGCAATGGTAAGCCAGGGGCCTTGCAGATTGGTGCGTAGGGCCGGTGCGCCGAAGAACACTGCTGCCACAAACGCGGCAAGGCCGATGATCAGAACCAACATGGCCAGCCACATGCCGCGACGATTCTGGCCCAACCGGGCATAGTGATCATCGCAAAAGGACCGACCGCCGAACATTCTGGCCGCGCCAGCAATTGACTTATTGCACACGCAGCAAGTTTCGCCCGCCATAAGTGCATTCCTCCTTTGAAGAGACGGCCTCTGTGATTGCCAGGGGAGAAATCGAGCCGGGCCCTGCCGGTCGGGCTACTTCAGGCGTGCACGCACCTGGCCGATGATGAATTCGTTGGTGGTGTGAATGCCGGTGGCAGCCTTCGAATAGATCAACTCGTCATCGACGGTCACTTCGTACCGGCCATTGCCCGAAGGAATCAGCACGATCGACTCAATGGGGTGTTGCCCTCCGACGAAAGGCTTGAATGTGTTGACCAATGTTTCCGCCAAACTGACGGCCCGGGGCGTGTAGTTTCACGCCACACAAAATTCAATCGAGATACGCATGTTTTCTACTCCGTGCCTGGATGGGGTTGTTTCAACCATGCGCGGGCCCCGGACTGTTTTAAAGTCCAAACAGGGCGCCGCGCTGGCGGTAATAACTTGCGGACCGGCGAACGAAGGCAGATAAATTTCGCGACAAAACGCGGGCGGAGCCGGATCTCCCTTTACAGAATCGGCCGATCGGGCTGGCGCGCCTGGGCAAACTGGGATTCGAGTTCCGCGCGTCGTTCTGCCGAGGCGCGCTTGCCCTCGTCGATCACCATATTCAACCGCTGCTTGATTGTCTCCTGCATGTCATGACCCGACTTGGGCGCCATCAGTGAAGTTACCGCCGCGCCGGTCAACGCACCCAAAAGCAAACCTTCAACAAACTTCCCAACACTCATGTATTGCTCCTTCTTTCCGTGCAACCGGTGAACTCGCGCTCATCGATAAGGCAGCGCAAGTATAGCATATCGCCCCCCCGGTCAAAAACAGTTCCGGCGCCATGGAATCCGTGCTAGAGAGATGCGACCATATAGAGGTCGCCGCGCTTGAAGTCCTGGGCCCCGTAGTACCGGCGCGTGCCGATCGCCGAGATCACGGCCAGTCGATCGAAACCGGCCAGGCGCGTGCGCCGCTTTGCTTCCTCGATCAACTGGCGTCCAAGTCCTGAGTGCTGGGCTTCGCCAGCACTATCTGAACCAATGCTCAAGGCTGGGCCGTACACATGCACCTCGCGGATCATGGCTGCACCAGCGATTTCCGGCATGGCTGCCCACACTTCAGCAACTTCCGGTGGAATGGAGCCATCCTGCCTGAGATGGGGCAGTGACAGGCGCAAGAAGCCGGCCAGCCTGCCGCCTGTGGTTTCATAACTCATGAAGAGCTCGCGGGTCGTATCCGTGTCGTAACCATACTCGACCAGCACCAGTGATGGCTCGTCGAAATGCGTATCGCGTATCTCCCGGCAGCGGATGCAGGAGCAACGCCGCCCGGTCTGGCCGAGATGTTGCTGCACCAACTGCCTGAGATTGGAGCGTTTGCTGCCGGCCACAATATCATCGGCTGGGATGTCACGAAACACCCGGTTGACCCGGCAGTATGGAGGAATCGTTACCTTGCAATCTGCCACCAGAGCGACCAACTCATCATCCGTATAGGGTCTGAATTGACCGGCGTGCCACAAGTCATACAGGGCAGTGCCTTCGATGATGGAACACGGATAGATCTTGAGCTCATCAGGTCGAAACGCAGGGTCCGACCAAAGGCGGGCAAAATCCTCCCGATCCGATTCGGGCGTCGCGCCGAGCAGATTGGGCATCCAGTGCAGGTGCAGCTTGAACCCACCTGCGCGGAGCAACCGCACTGCGCGGCGCGCAGCAGCCACATCGTGTTCTCTCCGATTGAGAGCCAGGATGTGATCATCCAGGCTCTGAACCCCGATCTGGACCTTGGTCACGCCCAGCCGCCGCATGTGAGCAACCTCAGCCGGCGTCACCCAATCGGGGCGGGTCTCAACCACCAGGCCGACGTTGCGATGCACAGCGTGCTCGTTCTGGGCCTGCGTTGCCTGCAATGTTGGCCAGTCAACATCCTCAACGCCCGCGTCGCTATCGTCCTGAGGCGCTGTCTCTTGCGCCGCTTCGTTCATTGCCTGGAGACAACGCTGCACAAACCATTGGCGATACTGCCTGGAGTAAGCGCTCCAGGTGCCGCCGAGAATCAGCAACTCCACCTTGTCAGCCGTGTGGCCCATTGCCTTGAATGTCGCAAGCCGGGTCATCACCTGCCGGTACGGATCAAAATCGCACTGAGCCGCACGGCGTGCACCGGGTTCATCCGGCAAATAGCTCTTGGGCATGCCCTCGGCGTCCGGACAGAAGATGCAATGCCCCGGACAGCCGGCAGGCCTGGTCAATACGGTGACGGGCGCCACACCAGATGAAGTCCGGACCGGCTTCATCTGCAGGCGGCGCATGACATGCCGCTCGAAAGGCAGTTCTCCCGTCGATGTGAGCTGCTTGTAAGCATGAACAAGGTCGATCTTCGAATAGTACCCGTTCTCTCCCGCCTCCACCGAAGCCTTGTCGGCCCTCGGATGCTGTGCTAAGATGCGCGAGAGGCTGTGTCCGTCCCAGTGCTGTGCGCGACGCACGGCATCAAAGATCGACTCCAGCGTCTCTCGATGTTGCGCTACATCAAAATCGCGGCCCCGTGGCCGCCATGTCCGTCGAATGTTAGTATCCATGCAACCTCAGACCGTCGCAGCGCTCTTGGCGCTGAATCAGCGGTTCTACGCCCGTTTCGCCGGCGACTTTGCCCGTACGCGGCGAACCTGGCCTCCGGGCTTCGACCGTATTCTACCTTATCTGCAGACTGCTTCCAACGTATTGGATTTGGGCTGCGGGAATGCCCGGCTGCTCACTTTCCTGGGCGCGAGTAAGTGGCAAGGGCAGTATGACGGACTGGACAGCAGCGAAAACCTTCTCGTAGAGGCGCGTGCGGCCGCCCAGGCACACCCCCAGAACCCCGCGCACTTTATCGTCGCGGACCTGTATACGGATAGCTGGCCCCAGGCCATGCGAGGCCCCTACGACGCGCTGGTCAGTCTCGCCGTCCTGCACCACATCCCAGGCGCCATGAACCGAAGGCACTTCCTGATGCAATGTGCGGACCTGCTCAGACCCGGTTGCCACCTGATCGTGTCGACCTGGCAGTTCATGACGTCTGAACGGTTGCGAAAGCGTATCGTGCCCTGGGAAGCAGCGGGGATCGCGGAGGCCGACGTAGAATCAGGCGATTACCTCATGGGCTGGGGAGAGGGTGCGCCAGGTCTCCGTTACTGCGCGTTCATCGATGAGCCTGAGCTGGTAGATATGGCAACCGAAGCGGGTCTGAGCTGCACTGAGACCTTCTTCTCCGATGGCCACGAGGGAAATCTGAATCTCTACGGGGTGTTTACCGCCAGGTGAAGCGCCGGCCCCCACTGGGCGGGCTGACAATGTCACCGGGCTCGTCCGGACCGCCCTTGCGGACCTGCACACGCCATGTGTAGTCAACCCCCGCGCTCCCGGTGGGGCGATAATCGTCCGGCAATCGCCAGGATGTACTCTTCGTCCACCAGGTAACGATCGGCGTCTCTTTCTCCGGTGACTTGAGCGTCACCACGTACCATTCATCCTGCGCCAGCACACCCACAGATGTCCAGCTTAGCAACGCCGAGTCTTCACTGCCGATGATCTCAGCATCACCAGGCGTCAGGAGCCGAGGCGCCGCCAATCCTGGTGTCGGCGTGGGCGTGTCAGGCAAAGGGGTGACAGGCACTGTCGGCGTCAGGGTTGGAGTCGCGGGTATCAACGGGATCAACAGGGCGCGGCCGATGTGTAGCGTCTCGCCCGGCTGCATGCCGTTTGCCTGCATGATCCAATCGATCCGTGAGTTGTGGCGCTCGGCTAACCCGCTGATCGTGTCACCTGACTTCACAGTGACCATCAGGCCTTCCGGTCCGGGCGTTGTGGTGGGTCCTGCGCCACCCAATCCGCCGACCGCGGGTATCAACAGTTCCTGGCCCACGCTCAGCCGCCCGTCAGCGGGCAAACCGTTGGCCTGGATGATCTCGCCGATGGTTGAACCATAGAGGCTCGCAATCCCGTAAACCGTATCGCCCGACTTGACTGTATGCCGGGCCGGTCCGACCGGCGTCAGTGGGGGAGGAGCTGGCGTCACTGCAGGCAGAGCAGTTGCGGTCGGCTCCGGCGCGGGTTGGGGCGTGGCCGTTGGGTCATCCAGCGCAAGCGCTGCTACGAGGGCGACGGTCGGCGTTGCGATCGTCCGTTGGGAGCTGAGGGCGTTCTGGCGCGTGTCCGGGGACTCAGGCGCATGCAACCACCAGACTGCCAAAACGCCAGCAATCGCGGCGAAAAGGAAGAGGTCGGCCCAGGGCAGACGCAAGTGACGCCGCGGTGCGGTGTCAAGAACTGTACCGCAGAAGAAACAGGTTTCTGCTTTCTGAGCAACTCGTGTCCCGCAATGGGGACAACTACGTTGTTGGCCGTATAACGGCCGGGGTAACTCCGGCTGGCTCATAAGTAAAGAGATTATAGCGATCCGGTGCGCTTAACGCAAATTCCCCTGTCCCCGCAAGGGGTCGCGCCGTCTCCATTGCAGGGCAAACAGCAGCAAAACCCCCACCAGTCCTAAGCCGGAAAGCAAGGCCCCGGCCACCCTGGGAGGCGTCGGCCCGAAAGACACGGCTACCTCATGCTCCCCCGGAGGCACGTCCAGGGCAATCAGACCGTTTGGCCCATCCGGCCTGATCTCAACGGGATTGCCGTCGATCGTTCCACGCCAACCCGCGAAATAGTACGTATAGAAGTGTAGGGTAACTCCAGCATCCGAACGCACCCGGGCCCGCGCAAACAGCGCGCCGGAATCCTGGTCCAGGATATCACCCGTCCCTGATGAGATGGCTGCCTTCTTCAGCGGCTCACCGGCGA
Organism: uncultured Anaerolineales bacterium; assembly: GCA_964387985.1. Taxonomy (GTDB): domain Bacteria; phylum Chloroflexota; class Anaerolineae; order CG2-30-64-16; family CG2-30-64-16; genus JALOOB01. The sequence goes on from CAYLZG010000001.1 coordinate 43,871, forward strand.
GATATTGGGCGATCAGCGGTGAATCCGCGTCTGTGGGCAGTCGTTGAGAAAAGCTCGTCATGCCCCGCATATTGGGGTAAGTCATCTCGAAATCCAATACTGCAAGTGGGCTTTCGTCCACCGGCCGCAAGGGGACGAGCTCAGGCCGTATGTATGGCACGCTGCCCAACACCAGCACCAATCCGATCACATAGATGTAAGGACTCGGCACTCCGGTTGTCGTTGACCCATCGCGGCTGCTTAGCCAGTCAACGCCGGCGGCGGCAAGGAGCGCGCCGGTGAACACCGTGACCGACAGCAGCCGCCAGGGAAACTGGACCATTGCGAGAAGCGGCAGGACATCCCATAGCCGTCCGGACAGGGGCGTCATCATGAAGATCGCAATCGCTGTAGCCATCACAAAATACACGGCAAGCGCTCGCGGCATCGGATGCCCGGCCCGTTTGCCCAACGCTGCCGCAGCCCCCAAGGCGCCCAGCACGAACGCCACGATGCCTATCTGAAAACTCATCCCGTCGCCGGGACCGTCGACCGAGTAGCCGTAGCCCCACGTCGGATCGAGAAATTGGCTGGGATAGACGAAGTGCAGGCGGTAGCTGTAGGTCTCATTCACCCACTGCCATTGGGCCACGCCAGCTCGATCCAGTAGCAGAGGAACGAAGAAAATGCTCGCAAGCAGTCCGGTCAATGCCAGCGCGAGCAGCGTCCATCCGGTGGCAGGCGTGCGGACCTGTGCGAAGAAACCCTGCCCCGAAGATCTACCTCGCCCAAGATCCCGCAGGAATAATACGATCAGCAGACCGGCCAACAAGGGTATAAAGGTCAGCGTTGACACGGTGTGAAATAACATCAAGGCTGCCAGGGACAGAGCGGCAAGTGCCGCGCGGCGTGGACCGGGATCTTCCCACAGCAGAAGGAGCGCCAGTGCGGTCCAGGGCAGCCAGGCCATCGCCATGAACTCGGCCAATGCAGCGCGGACATAGATCTGTGACAGGTGATAGGGGGCGTAGGTGAAAGCAAGGCTGGCGACCATTGCAATCGCCGGGCTGAACCAAACCCGGGCAAGCCGGTATACGCCTGTAGCGCCAACCAAAAAGCCGAGCGCCCAGGTGGCTTTGATTGCGGTCGCGAAGCCCATGCCCAGAAGATGAAAGATCTCGCCCACATAGTAGGCCAGTGGCGCATAGACCAGGAACGTCGGGTAACCAAAGCCCACGGAGTGATCCGGCCCCCAGATGGGCCACAACGCGCCCTCACGAATGCTCTGATCAAACTCGACGAGGAAGAAGATGCTGTGCCGCGCATCGTGCGCCTTCATGAAGTAGCTGGGAGCGAGCAATGTGAGCATCGCAGGCACTGCGAGCAGCAAGGCGAGCCACAGATGGCGATCCACATGGCTGATTCGCGGGTGAGCGTCGCGATGTGACGCGATGTGCGATAAAGACGGCGTCGAGCCGGTCGAATGGTTGGATGAGGTGTTCATGCCGTGGTCAGGATCGATCCTCACCGATGACGCGCGCACCGCGCGGTGTATCCTTGCCGGGAGCGAGGATCACCCCGCCTCCGCCTGCACCCACTGCCTTGTCCAGCGGACTTTCATCTGCCTGCTCACGGGCAGATGAAGCTGCCGCCGGCTTCTCGAGCCGGCTTATGAACCCGCGTAGAATCTCCACCTCGATAACGGTTACGCCGTAGCGCTCGCTATGTGCGAGCAGAAAACGGCTCATATCGAGCAGGAACGCTCTGCGCAGACCAGCGTAATTGCCATACGCGCGCCAATCCAGCGGAAGGTTGTCTTGCAGGAAGACCTGGCAGGCGGGGGTGCGGCTTCCTTCAGCCGCATAGGCGGCGATGGGCTTCTCCGTACGTCGCGCCCACCACAGCTCTAGACCGACCGGGGCAACGATGTCACGGCCGAGCACCAGGACAAACAAGTGACACTCAGCCACAGAATCGATGTCCGGCGTGCGTTTGATGATCCAGCCGACGTTTACGGGAAACTCCGCAAGAGCGCGACCGAGAAGTTCTCTCGCTCCATCTTCTGCGGGCGCAGCACTGATGAACAGGCGAACCTGTGTTGCCACGAAGTGAACCTCACGAAAGGTCTATCAACAGCACGGGGCATTATATCATACGCGCTTGTTTGCCCGGATGCCCGCCTGGCGGTAAGATCAGGCCACTTTCATCCGGGCAGGAGTCGCAGAATGTCACACTTCGATCTTTCCTTTGTCCGCAGTCAGTTCCCGGCGCTCTCGCTGAGTGACGCCGGCCGGCCGGCGGTCTACTTCGATGGCCCAGGCGGCACGCAGGTCCCGCAGCGGGTGATCGACGCCATGGCACACTACCTGATCCACACGAACGCCAATCATGGAGGCGTCTTTCGCACCAGTCGCGAAAGCGATGCGCTGCTGCACGCCGCGCATGAGGCCATGGCCGATCTGCTTAATGCAGCCTCGCCGCGTGAGATCGTCTTCGGTCCCAATATGACCACCCTGACGTTCGCCATGAGCCGCGCAATCGGACGCGAACTCAAGGAAGGCGACGAGATTCTCATCACGCGGCTCGACCACGACGCCAATCGCGCCCCATGGCAGGCTTTGGCGGAGAAGGGCGTGGTCATCAAAGAGGTCGACTTCGACCCCCGTGACTGCACCCTCCGGCTGGACGACTTGCAGAGCAAGCTCAGTCCGCGAACAAGGCTGGTGGCGGTCGGTTATGCCTCTAATGCCGTCGGCACCATCAACCCCATCGCTGAAATCGCTCAGATGGTCCACCGGAACGGTACACTTCTGTGGGTGGATGCAGTGCACTACGTTCCGCACGGACCAGTGGATGTGCAGGCCCTCGAATGCGACTTCCTGGTATGCTCGCCCTACAAGTTCTTTGGACCGCACTCCGGCGTGCTCTGGGGGCGCCTCGACTTGCTGGAAGGGCTGCGCGCCTACAAGGTGCGTCCAGCCGGCGACGGAGCGCCAGACAAGTTCGAGACCGGCACCCAGGTCCATGAGGCGCAGGCCGGCGTACTGGCCACGGTGGATTACCTGGCGGAGCTGGGTGCGCAAGATGCTGGCTCGGCCGAAGGACAATCCTCTGGCTTCACCGGTCGACGCCTGGCGCTGAAGCGGGCCATGGTAGCCATAAGAAGCTATGAATGCGACCTGTTCACCGCCTTCACCGAAGGATTACTGGCCATTCCTGGACTGACCTTCTACGGCATCCGTGAGCCTGGCAGATTTGGCTCGCGAACCCCCACGGCTGCCTTCCGGATCGAAGGAAGGCACCCGGATGAAGTCGCCGAGCATCTGGCGCGGCGCGGTGTGTATGTCTGGTCGGGCAACTTCTACGCCATCGCCGTGACGGAGCGGTTGGGGCTCGAAGAGCGCGGCGGCGTCGTGCGCGCGGGGCTGGTGCACTACAATACGCGGCAAGAAGTGGACTACTGCCTGGCGTGTCTCCGAGAAATAGCATAAGCCAGTTCCACCGGTGCAAACCGGCTTTGGCTGTGTTGCAGACGGACAGCCAGAGCCGGTTTTTATGAGCCGGCAGCCAGGATATTTCCTGCCTCGACGACAGCGTTCTCCACCCACTTTTCGAGCGGCCAATCCGGTGCAGCCACCCAACGCAGCCGCTCGCTTCGTGGAGGCAGCAAAACGATCCTGGCTGGACTGACGGAGAGCGCCTCGATCAGATCGAGCGTCACCTCGCCGTCCCATGCGCCGGGGATCATCACATCCGACGGCGCCAGGATTCCGACTGCCCGAGCCAACGCATCGCCCGGTATGGCAGGTGGTTCATCGCCCAGCCCTTCCAGCATGGCCACCTGCGCGGCCGCATTAAGCCCCATCGGCCACAGCACTGCACCGGGGAACGCCGCACGCAGTGCGGCGAGGAGCGCAGCGCCCACCACGCCGTCACCGCCATCTATGACAGCCAGCGCCCTGGCAGGATGGCTCGCCGTCTCAATTGCCAGGCCGGATTCGATGGCAGCTGCTGGTAGTTCCTCTCGACGATACTGTCGCATCCCGGTCGCGGCAGGCGGCTCGGCCACGGGGGCAAAAAACGACCCCGCGGGCAGAGCGCTGTCCGGCGCCTCTGAAGCAGCCGGCGCCGGCAGGACCGCAGGTACAGGGGGTGCGACCGAGTATCCAGGTAGCGAAACCGAAGACGCGTGCGGCGCAGCCGGAGACGCTGATGCAACTACCGGGACCTCCGCCGCCAGCCAGCGCAGGTCCCCGCGCAAGGTAAGACCGTGCACCAACGTCCAGAAGAGCGCCACCAGGGCAGCAGCGGTCGCGCCCGCCACGGCCGCGCGAACTCCTCCAAGTGCAGCCGCTGACTGCCAGTTTAATGCCATGAACGCGCCGAAACCTGCTGCAGCGACAACGACTACTGAACCGGCAAGCACGGCCGCGATGAGGTAGACGCGGCGGATAACCGATGCTCTTTCGTGATGGCCCTGCGTCCCAGCAGCACGTGCGCGGGTCTGTTGCGACCACCAGTGACCCCACCAGGACGGCGCGCCAACGAGCAGGAACGCGGCCGAAGTGGCGAAGCTCTGCACCCACTGGGCTGCAGTCGCACTGCTGGCTTCGGCGCCCAAAAACACCTGCAGGATGAGACGAGCGAACTGTGTCAAGCCGTACCAGAACGCGGCCAGCGATGCAGCCGCCAACAGGTAGCGCACAACCCGGCGGATCGTTGCAGTCCGCGACCGCTCTCCCCCCCAGGCGGCATCGACCCGTACGCCGCTGGAGAAACTGATCCAGGTCGCTGCGGCAACAGGCAGATATGCCAGCGCCCAGGGCCAGTCAAAAATGCCCAACAATGGCCGGCCGGCTGCGCCCTCAGGCCGGCTGATCGCGCGCAAGATAACCTGCTCTATCAAATAACCCAACGCCACCAGGGTTACGAGCGTGGCAGCCAGCACCCCGGCATAGCGCAGCAGGACACGGCTGAGTACGTTAACCTCGGAGGCAGGATGCGCGCTTGCTGCGCGATTTGCCACACCCCACGCCAGGCTGGCAAGCGGCAGTCCCAGGACCAATGCTGCCAACGCCCCTGCTGCGGGTACGTGCCACGACGTATCGCCGCTGAGGGGGGTCAGAAGGAGGCGGATGCCCACACGCAGGAGCTCGCCGCCGCCGCCAAATGCCAACAAGGCGCCAGCCAGTGCTGCCAGGTAAGTGTAGGCGCGCCGCCACCTTGCAGCGCTGCCCTGCTCTTGTCCCAGGTCACCATCACGGCGAGCCTCGTGCCGCAAGTACAGCCAATACGCCAGGCTAGCCGCCACACCGGTCACCAGAGCGACCGGCCATGCCGCCTGTTCTGCCAACCCATCCACGCCGCCATCGAGGAACGAAGCAACCACCGCGCGGATCAGCAGCCAAAGCTGGCCGACCAGGGCGGCCACAGCAGCCAGTCGCCCCATGTAGAGATAGGCCTTGCGCTCAGGTGACACGCGCTCGACAGCCGCGGCCATGGTAAGAGGCCGTGCGGCCTGATTGGCCATGACGATATGAAAAATCCAGGTGGCGAGTGCCAGCAGAAACAGGAGCAACCACGGCAGCGCAGACGTGCTCAGCACGCCTCCCGGTGGCTCAGCGCCCAAAAGCAAGGCTGCGCGGCCACTTACAACGCGCCACAGAAAGAAGACCAGGCCGGTTAGCGAGACCACCAGACCAAACAGGGCCACGCTGTAGAGATAAGTCCGGCGACTACGGCTCATGAGGCCGCCTCCTCCCAATAAAAAACACATGCAACATCAAAACGAGGGAACTCAAGAATAAGTTCCCTCGCGCACTTTTGTCCGTAGCCTGGCATCACTTCCAGCGCGTCAGGATGGTTTCCCGCTGAAAGAGCTTGACACCCAGGTAAACCAGGACCACATCCGCAATCAGGGCGATCAATGCGCTGATCCAGAAGGTCGTGCTGCTGAGCTGGATGAACCCGACCATCGGACCGAGGAAAAGGATCATCAGCGGCACGATGATCAGGCTGCCCAGTTGCTCCGCGGCGCGCGGGTCCGACGTCCGGCTGCTGACGATGATGCCCACGTTCACGGCCATGATGGTCAACAACGGTGCCAGGACCAGCATGGCAACCAGCCACATGGGATTGATGAAGATGTCAAACACCCGGTCACTGACCGCGAAGATGCGCGCGCCGATCAGGAACAGCCCATAGCTCACCCAGGCAGTTACGATCCCGGGGAGTGCAGCGGCCAATCCCTTGGCCAGCAGCAGCTTGGTGGTGCTGATCGGTGTGGCCAGGAGTGGCTCCAGCGAGCGGGTCACCTTCTCCCCAACGATGCTGTAGGCCGCGATGGTGACAGGCACCATCAGCGGCATCATCAAGAAGAGCACCAGGAAGTTGGAGGCCATGACCGACTGCATGGCCTCGACCGGGCTGAGCTCCGCAAAGATCGGATTGTTCAGCATCCGGCCCAATTCCTCATAATCGCTCTGGCTGACCCCCACACGCCCCATCAATGCGAGCATAACCAGCGGGATGGCCGTCATCAGCAGCGGCACGAACAACACGACCGACAACACGAGCTTGTTCTTGCGGACCTCAGCCCATTCCTTCTTGATGATCGTCATCACAGCGTTCATTGCGCACCCCGCTGATTCTCAGCATCTGCGTGGATCAGGCTCAAGTAGACATCCTCCAGGGAATGCTTGAGCTCATTGACAAACTGAACGTCTGCTCCGTGCTCGATCAGAGCCCGCACGATGGCCGGGTTCTGGTTTGCCGGATCGCTCAGGCTGATGACCAATTGCAGGGAGCCGCCATCCTCAGGCGCCAGCGGCTGCACATGCTTCACACCCGGCACACTGCTCACGACGCGAGCCAATCGATCCGGTTGGTCGATCGGTGCCAGTTGGACAACCGTTTGCCGGCCAAACAACTGCCGGCGCAAGGCATCCGGCGCGTCGACTGCGATCAGCCTCTGTTTGAACACCCCAATGCGATCACAGAGCCGCTCGGCTTCATCCAGGTTATGAGTACACAGGAAGATGGTCCGGCCCTGGCCGCGAAGCGTCTCGATAAACTCCCGCACTGTTTTTGCGGACTCAGGATCCAGGGCCGCCGTGGGTTCATCGAGAAACACAACGGGCGGCTCGTGGAGCAGCGCGCGTGCAATCGCCAGCTTCTGTTTCATCCCCTTGGAAAAAGTGCCGGCTTCGGTGTCACGGCGGTCCCAGAGATCCAGCAGGCGCAGATACTTCTGAACCTGGCCGCGCGGATCTCGACAGCCATACAATTCTGCAAAGATCTCCAGGTTGTAGCGGGCGCTCAGGCGCTCGTACAGCCCGGGGGACTCGGTCAGAATCCCCACGCTCGCGCGGATCCGCTCATCCTCCCGGCCCAACTCAAGGCCGTTCACCCAGGCGCGGCCGCTTGTGGGTGCTATCAGGCCGGTGAGCAGGCGCACCGTCGTCGTCTTACCCGCGCCGTTGGGACCCAGAAAACCGAACACTTCGCCTTCGCGCACCTGCAGATCCAGGCCGTCGACCGCGCGAATCTCGCGGCCGTCGCTCCGAAAATGCTTGGTCAAGCCCTCTATTCTGATCATTGCTCCCTCATGAGAACGCACACATTATCTAGCAATACGAAAGAAATCCGTCCGGGTTGCCCGCGCGGCCGCTGAGTGATCTGGTGAGGGGAAAAAGCTGCAGCCGTGAAGCCTCATTCGGGAGAGGCTTCCCACTCGCTGCGGAGAATACCGTAGAGATACATGTCGTAGCGCCGGCCTTCGCGCTGCATGAATTCGCGATAGACACCCTCCCGGCGAAAGCCAACCTTCTCATAGAGCCTGATCGCGCGCTCGTTGTACTCGAACACAGTCAGCTGCACGCGATGCAGATTGAGTTCGCGAAACGCATAGCCGAGCACCAGGGCCATCGCATCTCGGCCATAGCCCTTTCCCCATTCGTCACGATCCCCAATACCGATGCCGAGCCAGGCCACCCCGTGCGACCAGAGGATGTCTTCGAGTGAAACGCAAGCCACCATGTAATCGCTGTCGAGCGGGCGCACCGCGAAGACCAGGGTCCGCTCGCTCTTCTGCCATTCTTCGAACCATTTCAGGATCTCGTCTTCGGAGCGCGGCCGCGCCACCGCGGCATCGAACAGGCGTAAAAAGCCAGCATCGTTATGCCAACCTGAGAACGTCCTGGCATCCTCCTTGTTGAGGCCGGTCAGCCGAACGAGTTGCCCAACCCAAAGGTTATCAGAGATCACATGCCCTCCCTCGACCGCCGTCGGAGGACGGTCCAACCAACAACAAGCAATAGGGTGAAAGCCGTGGCGTAAGTGACCCACCTGGCAGCTGTGCGCAGCGGAGTGTCCTCGAACCGCAACAGGATGTAGCCCTGACCGGCCGGGATCGGGATGACGACCCGGGCCAGGGGACCATCCTCGCGCTGGACTGCCAGCTTGCCGACCGGCCGGCCATTCTTGCCGTCGAGCAGCCAGGCAGTCCAGCCCGGATACCAGAAACGATTGAACGTGATGGACTGGCCTGGATCTTTGGCATAGAAGAATATCTGCTCGTGTGCAGTGCCGACATCCTCCGAGTTTACGGCCAGGGTCTCGTTCTGCGGAACGCGGGAGTAGTCGACTCGCGTGGTCACTTCCTTCCCCTGCACCCACAGTTCCGCCATATCCGACCACATCGGCCGCCGGACAGGATCGACCCATGCGGTAACCCCGGTCATCTCATCGCTAGTGCGCTGGAAGCGCATGAGTGCAGCCATGGATACGGGACCCTGCTCGGGCGTCGGCTCACGGATCTCGACCTTCAGATAGGGATAGCTTGACAGCAGGAGTAAAGAGCTGAGCAGGATAGCGGGCCAGAGGCTGGAGGCGCCCGGCGAGACGGCCTCGCCGTCCCCTGGTCGCTGTGAGCCAAGCGCCACGAGCGCTGCAGGAAGGATGCTCAACGGCAGGATCGCCAGCATCAGATACCGCCAGGGGAACTGGGCATAACCCACAATGGGAACGGTTCGCCACAGGAACACGGAAGCCGGCAGGGTCAGGAATACGCTCACCAGCAGCCAGGCGCCCCAGAAGCGTAACTCACCGCGCAGACGCGGTCTGAAGCGGCTGCTGAGCGCCAGGCTGACGAGCGCGAAGAGCGTGGCTGCCACGCCCAGCTGATAGCTCAGGCTGCCCTGGGCCGCATCATCCGGCCCGGGCTGGCTGATCCCGAACCCCCACGAGGGATCGAATAACTGGTTGAAGTAAACAAAGTGCTGTTCGGGATTGTAGTACTCACCAAACCACTGGGTCTTGTTGATGTAGCCCTGCTCTATCAGCGCCGGAACGAAGAACGCGGCGCTGAGCCCCAGGCCCACCGCCAGGGCCAGCCCAGGGGCGATGACCGAGCGCAGGGTCGCACCCGTCCACAGCGCGCGCCAGGGACTGCCGGCAGCCCCGCCCTCGGCCCGCCGGCGCAGCGCCTCGAGCAGGATCAGCGCAACGACATAAGCTGCCAGCGCCGGCGTGAACACAAGGGCAACAAGGTTGCTGGTCCACATGAGCGCCCCGAACGCCAGCCCAGCGGCGATGACGGATCCTAGCCGGGGCCGGCAGACGGCCTCTCGAAAGCCCCAGAGCACCAGCGGCAGCAACGCCAGGGCAAAACATTCTGCCATCGCCGCGCGCACGAAGACGTTCACAAGGTGATACGGAACCACCATGTAGGCCACTGCCGCCACCAGTCCGCTGCGGCGCCCGAGGAAGGAGCGCACAAAACCGTACATCGCCAGGCCGGAACCGATCATGGACAGTGCCAGCACGGCCTTTACGCTGGCTTCGTAGCCCAAACCTATCACCTGATTGAACAGGACCCCGATAAATGTCGCAAGGGGCGCATAGATCGTGAAGAAGGGGTACCCGTAGCCGTACGCCCAGTCGGGCGACCAGCGCGGCCAAAGGATGCCTTCTTTGAAGGAGAGTCCGTACTGAAAGATGAAGTAGACGTCATGGCGCGCATCGTGCGCACCCCAAAAATAACCGGGCTGCAGCAGAGGTGAGATAGCGGCCAGTCCGAAAAGCAGCAAGAGGCCAATGACCAACCATTCCCGCCGCGCAGCGGAATGCGCGTTCGCGGTCTCGGCCACCTGCTGGGTCTCGCGGTTCGATTTCGGTTGCACAGTCACAATACCTGTCCAGTGCCTACGGTGTGATCACGTATTTGTCCTGGTCGTCCACGGCCAGCCGTTCGCCCGTTTCGCCCAGATACCAGCCCAGCCAATAACGATAATCGGGACCACTCGGCGCGCCAGGCGAGAGGGCGGCCTCGTAGCGATCCACGACGATCTCTCCCGGAAGCCAATGTGTCGTGGGCAATTGGGCATCCTGCGGCATGCCGTCGTGTTGAGCGTAGCGCTGCCCATCCGCTGCCACGACATGGAAGAACACAGTGTAGTCGTGCGCCAGGGGCCGGAGCGCCTGCCAGCGCACCTCAAGCGCCACGCGGCCGCCAGGAACGAGCACACCCTCTGTCTCCACACCCAGCAGGGCAATCTCATTATCACCATAGATGGCTAGGGGAGCGCGACCGGTCAGTTCCGTCGTCGTCACCGGCCGCCAATCGACGTAAGCCTCCAGGACAACGAGGACCAGAACCCCGGCAAGAAGCGGCGCCATGGCAGCTATCTGCGGGGCAGGAGACAACAGTACACCAAGCCGCCGTGCACCCAGCCCGGCCAGCCAGGCGAGCCACGGCCCAGCCAGCAGCAGCAACTGCCAGGGATAAGTCAGCGATCTTGCAAGGAATGGCAGCCCGCGCCACAGTGGCGCAGACAGGCTCACCGACAGAAACGCCAACACGACGACGCTGGCGAGGGCGAAATTGCGTGTTCGCCACAGGTCGCTGACCCGGGTCACTTCACGGGAATCCTGAGACAAGGCCGGTGGAGCCAGGAAGGCGAACAAGGCCAGGCCGGACGCGACCACTCCGAGGCCCAATCCTGGCGCCATGCTCTGCTCGGACATGCCGGCGATTTCGTGCAAGCCCATGAACTGTCCAAGGAAGTCGACCGGGGTCGCACCTCCGAGGCCCTTGCCCAGAAACGCGGGCAGCAGCCCCAATATCCCTATCAAAAGGCCGGCCATGAGCACCGCTGCGGTCTGCGCCCTGCGCACCGTGCGGCCAGCATCACCCGGAACGATCGCCAGGATGTAGGCCAGCAGGACGGCCAGAAACCACAACGTGAGCCCGGCCTGCGTCCAGAGAGCCGCGGCCACGCCAGCGATGAGCCCGATCGCTGCCAGTCTCGCTCCCGACAATAACGCGTCCGTCGACCACAGAATCCACGGCGCCAATCCCAACAAGACGGCTTCACCCAGAGCGCCTCGACCGTAGATCGTCACAAGGGCGATCGGGCTGCAGATGTAAGCCATCGCAGCGACCAGGGCCGGCCACTTGCCCAGCCTGCGTCGCGCCCAGCCGTACATCCCGACGCTCGCCGCAAGCAGAGAAATACCAAACACCCACTTGGTCGCGTTCGCCGGAGATTCGCCAAGTGCGGCGGGCAGTGCGCCCAGAAGGTAAGGCAGGATGTGTTCCCCGCGTAACAAGTCATGGCCCCTGCCGATCACCGGCGCCCAGCCCCAGTCGCCGAAGTGAGCGAGAAGGTCCGCCAGGTTGAATACGGGCAAGAAGCCGCTACGAAACACAAAATAGCCAGGGTAGGTCAAAGGGGCCCAGGCGAAGACCGGAAGCACAAAAACCAGTAACAGCGCCGGATCGCAACTCCGGGCGCCGGAAGAACGTGCAGTTTGGTGCATCATGCAAGAAACCAGTATAGTTTATGTCTGGGGCAGGGTCAAACAAAAGTTGAAGTGACACAGGCGGCTGAAAGGAGTATGATGTGCGCAACAAGGTGATGACAAGGTGACGACACGATGAGAACCCTGATCATTTGCCAGAACGGCAGCTTTTCGAGCGACCTTGCGCCGCATGCCATCAGCGATATGCTCGCTGCCCCGGATACGGTGATCTGGCTCGACATTCAGTCCCCCAACGATGACGACATCAGGCTGCTGCGCGAGGAATTCGGATTTCATCCTCTGGCGATCGAGGACGCCACGCGCGCTCACGAACGACCGAAAGTGGATGCTTACGAACATGCGGTCCTGCAGCATCCCCTTGGGCCCGAAGAAGACCACATGTCCCAGCCCGAAGTCCCGGCTCCGCCAGGACGACAGGCCTACTACTTCATCGTGGTCTATGAGGCGCGCTTCGATCCCGCGCAGGATCATGTCCTGACTGAACCGATCAACATGTTCGTCGGGCAAAACTACCTTGTCACGGTGCACCAGGGCGACATCGAACACGTCCGCGATACCCTAACACGTTGGCAGATGCCCGACAGCCCGCTGGGCAATACTGTCGGTGCGCTCGTGCATTCGTTCCTGGATGCCGTCGTCGATGATTATTTTCCGCTCATGGATCGCGTGGCCGATCGGGTGGAAGAACTGGAAGACACCATCTTTGAGGAATTCAACGAAGCGGCCATTCAGAGCATCTTCGGTCTCAAAAAGGACCTGCTTTCCATGCGCCGGATCGTTGCGCCCGAACGGGATGTGCTCAACGTGCTCTTGCGCCGGGAGCTGCCGATCTTTCGACCCGAGGATGTCGCATACCTGCAGGATGTCTACGATCATATCGTGCGCGTTACGGAGAACATCGACACCTATCGCGATCTGTTGTCCAGCGCACTGGACTCCTATCTCTCCCTCCAGTCCAACCACCTGAACCAGATCGTGAAGGTGCTGACCATTGCGTCGATCATCCTGATGGCCGCCAGCCTGATCACGGGTTTCTACGGGATGAACTTCCAGCATATGCCCGAGTTGCGCTGGGGCTTGGGCGCCTTATGGGCGCTCTCCCTCATCGCCGCTGTCACGGCGGCCCTGGTCATCTACTTCAAGCGCAAGGGGTGGCTGTAGGCGCCGCAGGCTGCGCCGATCAGGGCGTCGCTGATCCCGGTCGGACGGAAGAAAAACCGCGCGATGACCGGGTCATGGTCTGAGGTGCGCCCAACTTCTCCCGGGAGCGGCTCCCCGAAGTCCGCATTCAGGTGGACAGCACCGCCATCTGCATAGTACCGGTCCAACTCAGGCGAAATGATGATGTGGTCCACGGCCTGGGCGCGCCCACTGTAGATATAGCTATAGCGGCCGGCGGGCGAGATGTGTCGTTGATACAGGTTAACGAACGACTCGAACTGGGCCATCGGCTGCGATCCGAGGTCATCGTTGAAGTCGCCCAGGGCGATGGCATGCGGGGCATCCAGCAAAGAGGCCACGTGTCTTGCCTGTTGCACACGCCGGCCGAGGTTCTCGGCCTCATCTCCGCGCTTTGATTTCAGATGCACCACTACCAGGCGCACCTCCATGCGCCTGTCGCCCGCAGCGTTCGCCACCACGAGGTCCGCGACATACGGGGGCCGGTCATACAGGGGATAGGTTCCGCCTGCGCAGGGTTCCCCCTGCACGCGGGGGCCTCGCGCCGCGGTGACATCCACTCCGTAGTCCACATCGCCACATGCCTGGAATGACGCGCTGCTCCGCAGCTCGACGCGTGCAGCATCGTACAGCATCCCCACGGTGATGTCCCGTACGTCCGCGCTTTCCCAGTAGTCGAAGCGGTACCGCGGTCCAGCGGCGCGCGCCAGGTCCGCCCATACGGCATCCTTCCCTTCCACCTCCTGCAGGCCGACGATCGTGCAGCCGCCCAATGCGTCGCGGAGCAACCTGGCGGTGGCATCGATATCCCGGCGATATGCAGCTGTATGAGCCGGCGTCCAGTCTCCCAAATCGCCGTCACCATCGTCGACTGCATCGAAGAGGTTCTTGATGTTGAAAGTGCAGGCGGTCCACTCGTCTGATCCAGACGGCGCAGCAGTTGCGGTCTCGACGCTGGCAGAAGCGAGCCTCAGGGGACCGGGATCATCCACCAGGAGGACATAGCGACCGAACTGGTAGGCAAGGATTCCTGTCAGCGCCTCAGCCGTGAGGCGATCAAACGTGCCCGCCTGCGGTAGATCGACTCCCAGGCCGCCCGAAAGCGCCAGGCCGCCGCGATCGATGGGCAGTTCTCCGGCAAAGATGCGTTGGCCATAATACGGGCTGCCGCTTCCTACGATAGTGATTTCCGGGTCACCAGCAGGATGGCGGGACTCGAAGCGCTGCGTCGGACCGGCAACCGATGTATCGAGATCGACGATCACGCGCTGGCCTTCGACCGCTTCATATCGTGCGGACAGGTTCTCGTTGGGATCCACCGCCACTGCGATGCGCACCGGCGCGGGCAGCTTGCAGCTGCCGAGCACGCGGTAGGTCTGGGCCTTATCATCCCTCAAGCCGGCTATCTCGGTCTGGCTGTAATACTCCTGCACCTCGTAACGGGTGATTTCGACCAGATCGCCGGGCTTCAACTTGCGCGGGTTCATCCACTTGCTGTAACGGTAGACATAAACGCCATCGGAGGTGCGTACGTCCCCATCGCCAGCGGGGTCCTGCATGAAGAAGCCCTCGGCCGTCACACCCGTGATGCACCCGCGCAACGGGGTTGCAAGCTGCTGGCCGGCATAGGGGGATGTCAGGCCTGGGCCCTGAATCTCTGGGACCGTTATCACAGGTGGCGCAGGCTGGACGAGCACAGAGTAGGGAGCCAGGAGGAAACAAAGAAGTAGAATGAGAGCTCGATGCATGAGAACCGCTTCTCCCCGGATGCTGCGCTGGTATCAGCAATGATGCCATGAATCGCGAGGCGAAGCAATTCGTCCCTCAGGCAGGGCAAGTGCACAGCTGGTCAGGTTGCGGGTCAGCCTTCAATCGTAGCGCTTCTGCGGACAGGATATATCGTTCCACAGATCGCGAAGCCCATCACCCAGCAGGTTCAGTCCCACCACAGTAAACGTCATGCTGAGGCCAGGGTAGACTGCCAGCCAGGGCGCAGTATCCATGTGTGACCGTCCGGCAGCCAGCAGCGCGCCCCATTCCGGACTGGGCGGCTGTGCACCGAGCCCCACAAAGCTCAGACCACCCACGGCCAAGATCGCCGTGCCAGCGCGCATCGTGGCAAAAACGACAAGCGACGATGTAAGGTTTGGCAGGATATGGCGCACCAAAACGCGCCCCTCGCTGCATCCAACCGCGGTAGCGGCTTCTACGTAGGCCATCCTACGCGCTGAGAGGGCGAGGCCCCGCGCCAGACGATAGAAACCCGGCGCGCCGAGCAGTCCGACCGCTATGATGGCGTTTGTAAGTGTTGGACCCAGCCGCGCCACAACGACCAAGGCCAGCAGCAGACCCGGGAACGCCAGCCAGACATCGATAAGGCGCGAGAGTAAGCGGTCGAGCCAGCCCCCGCGATAACCGGCCAGCAAGCCTGGTGGAATGCCGAGCAACGCCGCGATTCCCATGCCCACGACGGCGGCTCGCACTGCGATGGCAGCTCCGAACAGCACACGGCTGAACATGTCTCGCCCAAGGGTATCGGTGCCGAATGGGTGTGTTTGACTGGGAGGCGCCAGGCGCGGGCCGGCCCGGACCTGGTCTGGCGCAAAGGATGTCACGACCGGCGCGGCCACGGCCGTGAACAAGAACAGCGCGACGATCAGACCCCCCACAATCAGGCTCATGGAAGTATGACGAAACCAGCGCCGTTCGCATCGACGCCCACCGTCATACGCGTCCTCACAAACATCCGGGCGGACACCCCGCACAGCCAGCAGGCGCGCGCACCGCGTTCGTGCGGAAGAGATCATCAGAGTGGGCAGCGCCATGTCAGATCGCCTCTCGGCCCACGCGCGGATCCAGCCAACCGTGCGCTACGTCCACCAGGAGGTTAACCAGGAGGTACATGGTGGCCGCGACCAGCACCGCACCGAGCACCACCGGCTCGTCGCGATCGAAAATCGCCTGCACTGCCAGCCGGCCCAGGCCCGGCCAGCCGAAAATCGTCTCTACGATGAAGGCGCCTCCGAGCAGGTGGCCGAGTTGCAGGCCAAGCACCGAGGTCACAGGAACCAGGCCGTTGCGCAGCACGTGCCCCACCACGACGCGGTGTGGGGTTAGCCCTTTCGCATGGGCCGTACGGACGTAGTCGGTCCCCAACACATCGAGCAGACCGCTGCGCACCAGACGCGCCACTGCTGCTGCGGTCGGCAACGCTAGTGTCACCGCAGGAAGGATCAGATGCGCAGGGCCGTCAGCGCCTGTCACCGGCAGCCAGCGCAGATGGAGCGAGAATAGAAGGATCAGCAGGAGCCCGCTCCAGAAGGTGGGGATGGCCACGCCGAGCGCTGCACCCGCCATGACCATCGTGTCCAGGAGCGTGCCGGAGCGCAATGCAGCCAGGGTGCCGCCCAGCCCGCCAAGGGCCGCCGCCAGCGTCACCGCAGCCAGTGCCAGCCCAATCGTATAGGGGAGACGCTCCAGTACCAGCTCGATCACCGGACGGCCGCCGACCAGCGAGCTGCCCAGGTCCCAGCGCGTCACGAGCCCTTCTAAGAATGCACCATAGCGAGCCAGGGGGGCGCGGTCGAGACCCAAATCTGCGCGCAGGTCAGCCAGCTGTGCGGCCGAGGCGCTGTCGCCCGCCAGCGCAGTCGCAGCATCACCCGGCGCCGAGCCCAACGCCAGAAAGGCGATCAAACTGACTGCCAGCAGCACGAGGAGCGAACTCGCCGCCCGACGGGCAACGTAGATCAAGATCACAGACTCCTACCACATGAGTAGCGCGAGATACTAGCGCGCCACCCGCGCGTCGTTCAGCAGCAGCCGGCCCATGTAGCCCACCCTCGCACCATCGACGCGCACACTCATTGCCACCACATCCAATGGCACGTAGAGCGGCTGCCAAGGCGCATCTGCCAGGATCAGTTTCTGTGCTTCAACATAGAGGCCGCTGCGCCTGGCTTCATCCAACTCCCGTGCACCCTGGGCTAAGAGAGCGTCCACTGTCGGATTACTGTAGGCCACCCGGTTGGTGCTGCCGACCCGATCGGAGCCCAGGTAAATGTTCAGCGCGTCGGGATCATTCCAGTCATAGCGCCACAGAAGCAGGTCGAACTTGCCGGCCGTGGTTGCCTCCATCACGGCCTTGCTATCCAGTTGCTGGATCTCCACCGGCACGCCGATCGCCTTGAGCTGGCTTTGCAGCAACGAGGCAATAGCGTCATTAGGCGCCCGATTGGAGGTGAGCAGTACGCCCGTGAGAGCCTGTCCCTCTCTTGTCCATGCGGCATCGCTGCCCCCGGTGAAGCCCGCCTCAGCCAACAAGGCTTGTGCCCTGGCTGGGTCGTAAACAAGCTCATGTTGCGCCAGCGACGCATCAAAGCCTGGCAGCGTCGGCGGCAGGGGGGCAAAGGCCCTGATACCAACCCCGCCCAATGCTAGCTCCAGGATCTCGTCCTTGTTGACTGCATATGACAACGCCTGGCGCACCTTGGGGTCGTCGAAGGGCGCCTTGGCCGTGTTGAAGCCCAAGTAGATCAGACTGTTCAACACTGCCTCTTCAAGGCGAATGCTGGACTCCTGCTTCAACTTTGCCAGATGGTCCGGGTTGTTGATGAATATGACGTCAACTTCACCGGCCTGCAATGCGGCGAGCTGCGTGGCTGCATCAGGAATCACCTTGAAGACGAACTGCTCCAGATGGGGCGCGCCCCTGTTCTCGGTCAGTTCTGACCCCCAAGCATAAGCCTCATTGCGCAGCAGAGTGATGGACTGGCCGGCCTGCCACTCGCCCAGTATGAAGGGACCCGTGCCCACCAACTGAGCCTGTTCGTCGGTGGCGGCCTTTTCCATCGAGGCCGGACTCAGTATCCCTGCGTAGGGCATCGAGATAGTGCTCCAGAAGTTGGCGGCTGGTTCCTTAAAGCTGAAGCGAACAGTCAGATCATCGCCTACCTCGATCCCGGCGATCTGTTGGATGCCTCCATAGATTGGCGACTTCACGCCCTTTTGCTTGAAGCGCTCGAAGGTCAAGCGCACGGCGTCGGCGGTCAGCGGGCTGCCGTCGTGGAAAGTGACGCCCGACCGCAGAGTCATACTGATTGTCTTGCCATCGCTCGCCACCTCCCATTTCTCAGCCAACGCTGGCAACAGGCGGTTATCGACATCGCGCACGACCAGGGTGTCAAACAAATAGGGCAGCACCAGGCTGAGCCCTGAGCTGGGTGCGCCCTGTGGGTCAATTGTCGCAGGCTCTGATGTCATGGCGCGCACCAGGGTGCCACCGGACACAGGCGTTGCGCTGGACGCCACTGCCGTGGCTTCAGGCATGTCCGATGCAGATGCAGTCGTGATAGCGGGCGCAGTCGTGGCGTCTGCCACCTGCGTGGGTTGTGCGTCCGGTTGGACTTCCGGCGCACAGCCCGCAGCAACACTAACCAAGACGATTAAAACAAGGGCGAGACGAATACGATGGCTCATGCACTTCTCCTCATTCAGACGAATACTTGAGCGATGATTTTGCCTGCTGTGTCCTGTGCCTGCTTGATGCAGTCCGGCAGGCCCACCCCACGGTAGGGACTGCCGGTGAGGTGGAGGCCGGCGGGCAGACCGGCTTCCAGCGCGGCGATACGTTCCAGGTGACCCACGTCATACTGCGCGTTGGAGCGATCCCAGCGGTAGATCCGGTGGAATAGCGGCGGCGCCTCGATGCCCATGAACTCCCGCAACTGTGCTCGCACGGTCGCTAACAGCGCGTCACCGTCCAGCGCCATTGACCGCGGGCTGCGCGAGCCGCCGAAGAAGACCCTCAGCAACCCGTAGCCCTCGGGAGCTCGATGCTCGAACTTGAGCGAGCTCCAGGTAACCGCGTTGACGGGACGGCGCTCGCTGCTGGGCACCACCAATCCAAAGCCACGCAGCGGCCGGCGAATATCGGCCAGTCGATAGGCTAGCGAAATCGTACCGGTGCTGACATAACGAATGCTCGCCAGCCCGCCCGCTACAGCAGGGGCCACATCGCGCGTGAGTGCTTCCGCAATGTAGGCTGGCACAGCCAGGACAACCGCGTCGGCGTGAAGAATCTCTCCGCGCGCGGTGGTAAGGCTATATCCACCGGTGGGCCCATGCCTCAAGCGTTCGACGCGGGTGTTGAGGCGCAGGTCGCCAGCCAAGCACGCGACGAGCGCGTCCACCAGTTCACCGGTACCTGCGACCAGTGACATAAAAGCGGAAAGCGGTTTCTGGCCATTGGCGGTGGGCTGTGAAACGTGGCTGTTGCGCCGAGATGCCAACATGCCGCGCGTCAGGCTACCGTATTTCACCTCCAGATCGCGAAAACGCGGGAAGGTCGCCAACAGACTCTGTTTCTCCGCCTCGGAGTTATAGATTCCGGACAACAGCGGTTCGGCGATTTTGTCCAAAGCCTCGGCTCCCAGACGGCGCCGTACGAAGTCGGCCAGCGTCTCGTCCTGTCCATCACGCTTCGGTGAAATCAACAGATCCAGCCCCATGCGCAGCTTACCCAGGGGCGAAATCAACGACGTGCGAACGAACGGCATGAACTTGGTGGGCACGATCAGCAGCACGCCGTCCGGCATGGGGGTCGGCTTGCCCCGGTTCAGCACGTAGACCTTGCGCATATGATCGTTGGTGCCCAGGAGCCGCCCAGCCAGGCCTAACTCGCGCGCCAACTGCACGCCCCACGGCTTCTGAGTGATGAAGGAGTCGGGCCCGGCTTCGACGACGAACGGACCAGCGTCCGTCTCGACCTGCTCAGTAAGGATGTGGCCGCCCCAACGCGGAGCCGTTTCCAGCACGGTATAGCGCAGCGGTAGCCCGTTCGTTTCAACATGCTGCTGAAGGTAGTACGCCGTGCTCAGCCCGGCGATGCCGCCACCGATGATGGCGACGTGATACGATGTCGATAACGTTGGATTCATGGAAGCCTGTCGTAACGGGTTAAGCGAGATCGGTGAGATCTGACGGTGGAGTGAAAAACCTCCGCCAACGCGGCGATCAGAGCAGGAGTGTCGTTGAGCATCGGGGTGCGTTCCATCTCTGTTCCGCAGCGGGCGGCAATCTCCTGCAAGCCAATATCCAGATCGTACAAGATCTCGACATGGTCGGCGATGAAACCGACGGGCGCGATCAGCAGCTGACGCTCACCGGCTGCGGCCAACTCCGGCAGAAGTGCTTCAATCTGGGGGCCGAGCCAGGGCACACCGGTCTGCGCAGCGCTCTGGTAGCAGCGCGTCCAGCGATTGGCGCGCAACCCCAGCCGCGCCGAGATCAAATGGGCTGTTTCGTCGAGCTGGCTGTCGTAGGGATCGCCTTCGGCCAGAATCGAGGCGGGCAGGCTGTGCGCGGTGAAGATGATTTTTGCTGCAGCTGGATCCGCGAAACGATGCAGTGTCTCGCGCACGTTGGCCGCGATGCCGTCCAGGTAGGCCGGAACAATGTGCCAGCTCTCGACAAAATCGGTCGTCATACCCTTGCCGGCGGCGGCCAGCGCCTCGTCCAGGCGGCTGCGATATGCGCCGATGCTGAGACGACTGTAGTGCGGGGCCATACATATCGCCACGCAGTGCTGGACGCCATCCTCGGCCATCTGCGCTACTGTCTCCATGATGGTCGGGCGCCAGTGTCGCATCCCCACATAGACCGGCACGCCCACGATAGCCTCCAGCTTATCCGCCGTGCGTCGCGTGATCTCCAGCAGGGGCGAGCGGCCGCCGATCAACTGGTAACGGTGCGTGATCTCGGCCAACAGTTGTGGCGGAATAGGCCGGCCGCCCCGGATATCGGCCAGGTAAGCTGGAATGTCGGCCAGCGAGTCGGGGCCGCCGTAGGCCAGCAGAAGGATGGCTTCGCTCAAGTGACCCCCAGGTTTTGCCAGACAGCCTTGCCGACAAAAAACGGCCCCATCCGCTCGATATGCAGCGAGGTTTGCCTGGTGTGGCGCATGCGCTCTACGATGGATGAAAGTGGGTAGAGCTCTGGCCCCAACAGACCGACCACGAAGTCGTTGTCGTGCTTGTCCAGCCCATGACAAGCAAGGCGGATGTCCGTCCCATAGCCGGCGCGGCCGAAGGCGTGGCCGATGCCGCCGTGCTCCATCAGAATCGCTCGCTGCTCCTGTGCCGCCAATTGCTCGAACGTTCCGCGACGGCG
>CAYLZG010000001.1:65030-113851 GCA_964387985.1 uncultured Anaerolineales bacterium
GGGTCGCAGACCTTTTGCCGCGGCCGGCGCAACAGCGCCTCTTCCAGATCAGGCTCGTGCCCCAGGGCGTAGGTGCGGCCCAACATCGTGTACTCTGGCCTGGGGGTCAGCAGGCTGAAAGGTGGCCGACGCAGAAAGACGCGCACCTGACCGAGAAAGAAGTCCGGCTGCTCATGGAAGATCAACAACCCGACACCACGGGGATTGCCGATATCTTCGTACAGCACGCCGGGCAGCCCGGCCGCGGCCAGCGCCTCGATCAACAGCCCACTGTCGGCCTCCCCGAACGCCTGGAACTGCATGAACAGCCGGCGATCCAGAAAGATCACCTGGCCATCGGCGGTCCGGCCGCGCTCGCGGATGTCGAAATGGCTCGTGGTCCCGGCGCTCATTCAGCCTGCATCCCGCGCGGCTCGAAGGTGCAGAACGGCTCTTCTTCAAGATAGGAGGTTGTCATGCCATACGCGCGCGCTCTGCATCCACCGCACACCCGCTTGAACTCGCACAGGCCGCATTTGCCGCCCAAGAGATCGGGATCACGCAGCTCAGCAAAAAGCGACGAGCCTTCCCAGATCTCACGAAACGGCTGGCGGCGGATATTGCCTGCTTCGACCGGTAGATAGCCGCAGGGGAACACCTCCCCGCGGTTGCTGACGAAGCAGACACCCGTGCCGGCCAGGCAGCCCTTGGTGATGGATGACATTGCCTGACGGGCCTGCTCATTACCGTCTCCAGGGCGGCCGCGATCGCCATGCCCCGGATGGCTCCCGGCGCGCGCCTGGCGGCCGTGGCTGGCCGGTCGCTCCCGAAAAATACCCTGGCGGCGCTCCTCGGCCTGGCGCTGGCGGACGATGCGAAAGTAGTGAGGCGCGCAAGTGGCTTTCAGCTCAATGCCACCCTGCATCTCTGCATCGTACATCCAGTTCAACACGCCCTCGTACTCGGTCGGACTGATCTGCTGGTCGTCGGCGATTTCGACACCGCAGCCGACCGGCACCAGCAGGAAAAGGTGCAACGCCTGCGCGCCGAGGTCCTTTGCCATGCGCAGCGTCTCATTCATCTGGTGAACGTTATGTCTGGCGACCGTGGTGTTGATCTGATACGGCACGCCTGCAGCACGCAGGTGAGCCATGCCCGCCAAAGCTTTGTCAAAAGCGCCCGATCCACGAAATGTGTCGTGGGTGGGCGCGTCTGCGCCATCGAAGCTGATGCTGACCCGGCGCACGCCACTCTCTGCGATGCGTTGAGCGATATCGGCGTCGATCAGCGTCCCGTTGGTAGCCAACGCCACGATCAGCCCCGCGTCTGACGCGTACCGGGCGATGTCGAAAATATCAGGCCGGAAAAGTGGCTCACCGCCGGAGAGTACAAATATCGGCTGGGCAAACGCCGCGATCTGGTCCGCCAGATCGAATGCTTCCTCAGTGGTCAGATCTTGCGGCACGAGCTGGCCAGCGACGGTGATCCGCCGGCAGTGAATACAGGCCAGGTTGCAGCCCGCGGTCGTCTCCCAGAAGATGAGTCGCGGCGATGGGTAGAGTGCCTGGTTCATACAGTGTGGCTCGGAGATGGATTTTGGCGTGGCAGGCCGCACACTTGAGTTTGTTCGAAGCCCTTAACGGTGGAGATCAACATTGCATCCAGAAAAGTCGCGATGCGATCATAGAGGCGCCAGGTCTCGGCATCGGGCGCGCCGGCCAGTGCGCCGGCTCTATGCGCGGAATCGTTGATGGAGCGTCGCACCACGAGGAACGCGTGCAGCGTCTCAATGAGGGTCAACCCGGCACTGCAGCTGGCCTCACCGTAGGCGAAGGCAAGGCGCTGCCCTTCCTCCAGAAAGGCCTCGCCGCCACTGCTACGCGTGGCGTACTGCATCAATACCGCCATCAACTGCTGGCCGCCGTGGCGCATGCTCGCCCGCGTATTCTCATCCAACCGGCCGTACCACGGCTCGGCTGAGAGTGCGATATGCTTGGGCGGGAGCAGCGCCTCTAGCCCTGAACCGGCAACTACCAGGCCCGGAGCGTGAATCTCGCCTTGTTGGAGGCTGGCGAGAAAGGCGGTCAGCTCGACCAGCCGATAGCGACGCCGGCCGCCTGGCGTACGGATACACGGCACCTCGCCGGCGTCGGTCCATCGGCGCAGGGTCGTAAAGTGCACGCCAAGGTAATCGGCGGCTGCGCTCAGGTCAAGCCAGCGGGTTTCCTCAGATGCTGTGGTTGGCATGGAATATCTGCATTTCTCTGTATTTCTATGTATATCTATGCAAGAGAAGACAATGGGTCAGAGTATAGTTAGGCCAGCAGAGATTGTCAAATACGCGATGCTGGGTGCTTGTTCGGCGTTAGCGCAAGGAAGTTGGGAGCCGGGAGGAAACAAGGAGTAGAATGAGGCCTGGGTACATGAGAACCGATTCTCCCTGGATGCTGCGCTGCCGCCCGTAATGATGCCAGGAATCAGAGCTGCGCTATCAGAGCCCGGAGCACCGGCTCGGTGCCGGGCTCAAACAACAGGCGCAATGTCTCCTCGACGCCATGCTGGACGACCGTCACATTCAGCCACAGGTCATGTTGCGTCTGTTCCAACATCAACCGGCGAACGCGATTACGCGGGCAGTACCGTGCGATAATGCCGTAAGCTGCGCGGGCGGCCGTCAGGTCATCCCGGGCAATGAGCAGGTGCTCTCGCGTCAAGACGACCACAGTCGTCGGAGCGCGTTGGTAGCGCAACACACCCAAATGCCGTCCCCAGATTGCTGGCTGATAGACCACCACCTGCGCCTGTTCACCCGGCAGCATCAACCTGAAAGGGATCAGGTTCCGGAACTTGAGGGGCAATCCTCCAAAAGGCGAATCGTGGGGTTCGCCCGTGGGGAGAGGCAGGCCGGCTTGTGCGATGATGGTGCGGCGCATCGCGTTTACCATGTCCCAGAAGAGGCGTTCGCTCACCGTGTTGAAGTAGACCCGCTGCTGCTGTGGCTGTCCCGCGTTGACCCACGACCATGCAACCCAGGAATAGAGCAGGATCGTCCCCAACTCCAGCCACAGCAAGTCAGCCAGTGGCGTCACCGTAACTTCGGGCAGCCTGGGCGCCTCTGGGATCGTGACAACCAGCAACCGCTCATCGGTCCTGGCCAATACCCAACTGGGAGTCCACCGTTCAGCGAACCACGTGCCCAGCCTGCGTCGAGGCGAAAGACGGCTTTGCCGGGGTGCGAAGATGATCTGCCGGGGTACCTCTTCTGGTAAGAAATACGCCTGCAGTGCTGCCGCAGCCGCTGGCGCCAGGTCCTCGACCCTCGATACGGAAGAAGCGAAGCGTTCAGTAGTGGACATCGGCATTCTCCAGACCGAAACCTGCCTGCATAGGTACGCATCCACAAAGACCGTCAGTCTCGCTACACTCGATCGGCAGGGAGCCTCATCCCTTCTTTGTCATCGCTATCTTACCACGCTTCGCACCAAGCCTCCAGCTCGGTGTTTGGAGTAGCTAAACGGATAGTGAAGATATCTCGTATTATCAAATAAATAACACTTGCTTTTGTGCACTTGCTATGATATACTCACCGCATCGTTCAGGCCGGGCGCCCGCGGCAAATGCCGGGAGCGCGGATCTGGCCCCGCAGGGGGTATTTGCATCGGAGGACCTCATGCGCATTGAAGAGTTTCCGCGCCCCAAGGCCGACAATCGCCGCGGCGTGCATTGGTCGGCTTCTGTCTATCACCCCACTGGAGCCGCACTCGACTACTGGATCGCCGAGCTCCAGGCGATGAAGATCAAGTGGGTGAAGGTGCTCGATGATGGCGGTGGATCTGCGCTGGATCTTTCGCAGCGCCTGTTGGCGGCCGATATCATGCCCATCGTACGCCTGTACCGTTCTGAGCCCAATCCGGGGACGATCGGCGGCCGCGAGGAGGACACGATCCGGCGGCTCGTCGCCGCGGGCGTCCGCTACTTCGAGACCAACAACGAACCTGACCTGGCCGTCGAGTGGAAGGACGGTAAGGTGCCGTCCAACTGGCTGGACATCGTGATCGACAATTTCATCATCGATGCGGACAAGGTGCTAGCGTTAGGGGGCTTGCCGGCACTCCCCGCCATGGGCGTCGGCACTCGCGTCGATCCGATCGCCGCCGTAGTCAAACGGGGACGCGCGGACATCTTCGAGAAGGGCGCCTGGATCGCCGTCCACAACTACACACTGAACCATCCGCTCGATTATCCTTATGATGCGGTCAATCAGGAAGGACAGCCGGTCAGCCAGGAAGAGTATGACCGGTTCGGACAGTGGGCATGGGAAGGTGCCACACGCGAACAGATCAACCAGTGGCGCGCATCAGACAAGAATCCAGGCGACACGATCCAGGATGACGCTTCCTGCTTCCTGTCCTTTCTGCTGACGGACCAGCTCGCGCGGCAGGCGCTGGGCTTTCCTGTACCCATCATCGGCACCGAGGGCGGTCCCGTTGTTGGGTGGAAGGAAGATCGTCGGTATCCCCGCATCACGCCCGACATGCATCGCGAACGGATCATCCAGATAGCGGAGTTCATGCAGGGCACACGCAAGCTTCACAACCAGTCTTGTCCCAACAACTTCTTTGCGATGTGTCACTGGCTCATCGCAAATTACCGTCTCGGCTTCATTGCACCCGGATGGGAAAGCCAGTCGTGGTACGGCGACTGGTGGAACAAGGATTTCAACCTCAAGGGCGAGCTGCCGGTAGTCGCGGCGCTCAAGGCGTTGCCGGGCGCGCAGGTGGGTGAAGCGGGAAATGCAAGTATCACAGGCAAAGCAACCCGCGCGGATACTGATGAACCGCTGCCCGGCCTGACCGTGCAACTGCTGCTCGCAGACAACGAGATCGCACGAACTCGGACCGCAGAGAACGGCTCGTTCACCTTCACCGGGCTTGCAGCGGGCTCATACGACATCGCGGTCGTTCCCTGGGGGGTCGTGCGTCGCGGCATCAACGCAGTCGTAGCGGGTGGACAGGCTATCAGCCTTCGGCTGACCGGCGGACGCGCCAGTATCCTCTCGGGAGCAATACAAGATTCCTCCGGAGCCGCAGTCGCAGGCGTTCAAGTGACCCTGCAACGTGACACGCAGAGCGTGGCAACAAACAAGACCGGGGCGGATGGGAGCTTCCGCTTCGAGGGCCTGGCGCTTGGCTCCTATCGTTTGTCATTGCCGGGCATCACGGTCGACGGCATCGCACTGGACGGCTGGCAGGCCAAGAGCATCAAGCTTACGACGGGCACGGCCGCGGGGTATCGATACGAAGTGACCGGCAAACGCCTGCTGCCTGCGGAGGAAACCAACAACAGGCGGCTCTTCTACGGAATTGTAACCGATGCAAGCGGCGCACCTCGCAACGGGATCAAGGTGCAGATGTCGTGGGAAGGTGCTGCAGGGGGCACGCAATTTCCCGTCAAACTCACGGGCAGCGATCCGTACAAGCCCGCAGGCTACTACGAGTTTCTGCACACGCCCGGCACCTTTGCGCTTCAAATCGTCCAGGGAGACTGGCCGGCCAATCAGGCCGGTGGCCTCGAAACCGCCAGAGTGCCTGGCCGCGAAGGCCAGCCCATCTGCTACGAGGTTAACTTCCAGCTGCGGCCCACCGGCGGAAGCCCTGCCCAGGTCGACGGCGTCATCTACGGCGGCCAGGCAGGACGCAAAGTAATGCTCACCGGCATCGCCAAATCTGGAGCCACGCCACCCACTCGCCAGACCGTACTGGCGGCCAACGGCGCATTTGCGTTTTCCACCGTGGTCGACGGCTCGTACAAGCTCTCTCTGGAGGGTATCGGCGTCATTTCGCAAAACATCTCTGTGACACCCGGCACGCTTCACAGGGTGCTGTTCTCCCTGCGAAGCCAGCTGAGCGGCAAGGCCGCCGGTGCACCCGAGGGACTTGTGGCCATCTTGTATGCACCGGCAGCATGGGGCTGGACACGCCAGGCGCCTCTCGACCCACAAGGCGCCTTTGCATTCAGCAATCTGCCGCCCGGACGCTACCGGCTTGAGCTCGGAGGACGGGTGATCTCCGATCTTGTGCTGACGGGTGAGAATCGCCTGGCGCTGGCGTCCATAGATCTGGCTGCCGGAAAGCGGAGCGTGATCCGCGGCCGGGTTGCCGATGCTGGGGGACAGCCCAAAGCGGATCGCGTGGTCACCCTGCGGAGGGACGGCACCGTGGTCGCTGAGACCCGGACTGCCGCGGATGGCACGTATCGATTTGCCAACCTGCCCGCAGGCGTGTACTCCGTGGAGGTTGCAGGCCTGGGACGAATCGCTTCCGATATCCGGCTTGACGGAGAGCGCGAACAGGTCACCGACGGCCTCTGGCCCAGCCAGGGGCCGCGAGGCACACTACAGGGCCGCGTGTTGAATGGCAACGGCACACCCCTGCCCTTTGCTCTCGTGTGCTTGCTCAAAGACACCGTGAAAGTAGCACAGACCGAGGCCGACAGTAAGGGTGTGTTCAAGTTCACCGGCCTTGCAGCGGGGACTTACGCCATCTCAGTCAGCGATGCGAGCGTCGTTGTGGACAATATCGTTCTGCCGGAGGACGCAACGGTCGTTCGCGATGTCACCCTGCCCCCAGCCCCGGCCAAGCTGTTCTCCCATTACCTGCTCTTTGCGCCACCGCCGGCGGCCGATCAAGCAGGTCATGCTGAGGCGGGACTCCTGCTTGCACTGGCGGGTCACTATCTGACCGGCGATCTATCCGGCGGCTTCAGCATCGATGAGGCCAAGCTCGCCGAGCGGGTCACGATCGTCGGAGATCGCGTTCCGGCGAGTGCCGAGGGCACACTGAGTGCTGCGGGATGCCAGGTGGCACGACTGCAGGGCGACGCCTATGCAGTGGCGAGCGCGTTGGAACAGCTTTTTGCGGAGGGCTAAGCCATGAGCACAGACAAGGGATGGGATTTGGTCGGCTGGCTGCGCGGACAGCGCGATGTAAAACCCTCACAGAAGGTCTCGCTCGCGCCGCAGGAAGTGGTGAATGATGCTGCCAGCTACGGCGTACAGATCCAGCCTGCCAACGTGAAGCCAGGTGCGCTTTATTGGCAGGTGGCGCGCATACATCACCTGACGCCCCAGGAAAATGGCGGAAACCACCACATCTATCTCGATGTGCTCGATCCGGCCCTTGGCGGCGCCCCCTATGGCGGCCGCGTAGAGACAGCCCGTCTGCGAGTGACGTGGGACGGAGGCGAACAGATCGTAACGGTGGATAAACCTGCCAATGAACCGGGCACCAACTTCCCCATGTGGAAATGGCAGGTGTGCGCCGTCGAGTGCCTGGGGCTGGCGGGCCAGGAGCTACCATCGGACCGCGTGACCGGCCTGCACACGGGCCATCCCGACGAAGCGGCGGGCAACACCCTGTTCCACCATTCATTTGACATAACTTACGTAAAGGTGCAGGCCGCGGAACAGGTCTACACGGACAGCGTCATCTATGGTGTCATCCATAATGGCTCAGGGCGGACTGCGCTTCTGCTGCAGGGAGAGCGAGAGGTTGCGCGCAAGGCTCTCGGAGTGGATGAGACGTTCCGCTTCGTCGAGTTGGGCGCGGGCGAGTATGTGATTGCCGTGCAGGGCACGGAATTCCGGTCAGCCACCACGCGAGTAAACGGCCGCGACCAGGTGCAACTGAACCTCACGCTCGCTTTGCGGGAAAGCACCATCGCCGGGCGGGTGACCAACGGTGCAGGCAAGACCGTCGCCCTCCTGAAGGAAACCGTTGAGGTCGCCACCCAAGTCATCGCGGCCGACGGAACCTACCGCTTCACGAAACTTGAGGCAGGCACGTATCGGGTGGTGATCGCCGGCACCCAGGTTGCATCCGAAGCGTTGAACCTGAACGGCGCCAACACGGCGACCGTCGATCTGGTCGCGCCGGCTCCTGGCAAATCGATCACGCACTATGTTCTCTTCGGACCGAGCGACCGGCCGCGCACCCGTGCGAATCTCCTTCTCGCGCAGGACTTCATTCTGGCATTCACACCGGTGTTTGGGTTCAATGCAGAAGAGGCAGGAGCCGCAGGCAGCATCACGATCATCGGTGCGCCGGAGGAAGTGAGTACGGATACGGAGAAGCAATTGGTGGACGAAGGAGCCACGGTGCAGCGGATCGCCGGGAATGCCGGCGAAGTGGCAGCCGCGCTGGCCGCGCGAATCAAGGCAGGACGCGCCTTTAGCTAGGGGTCACTCACTTGCTTACGGGTTGAGCAGTGCCGGAGGATCGTGATTCGGGCAAGAGCAGGCCACGCTGTGTGTTTACAGCGTGGCCTGCTTGTCGAAAGTCACGATGCTTCCGGAGGTTGGAATACTACATCAGTGGCAACGGGCTGCGGCACGGGCGCTGGTGTAGTGGCGGTCAGTGATGGTTGCGGAGACCGCTGCCCGGATGCCGGTGTGACACAATACGGGCACACGACCCAGTTGAGGTCGAGGGGCTTCCCGCAGGAGTCGCAGAGCCTGCGCAGCTCTGTCCGGCAGTGGGGGCATACCAGCCACTCGGGCTCAGTAACCGCCTGGCATTGCGGGCAGGCTCGCCGCTGGGCGATATCTCGCAGCAGCGCTTCCTCCTCCAACTGGCGGTCATAGACCTCGGCCAGAGTCTCCTTAGGCCGCAGGAACAGATACAAGACCACACCCACCGGACCCAGCACGAGTGCCAGCAGTCCTGCAAGGATCCAGGCAAAGATATCGCGCGTGCGAAGACGAATGTCGCGGATCACCCAAACCACCAACGCGATCCACATGGCGACGGTGAAGGCCACCACAGCCGCAACAATCAGCTCGAGGGCCACACCGATCTTATTCAGTAGCTCAGGGGGAAACTGCATTTGGTTCCATACCTCGTCGTGGACAGCGAACGCTCATATGTGTCGCCGCCAAAGTCATCCCCGCTTGCTCAGGTGCAACGGGCAAAATAAGATTATAGCGTACATCGGGCCATTAACCAAAAGGATGGGGTTCCTGGACATCTTTTTCAACCAAGAGCAGTGAGTGTCCACAGTAACCAATCCAGCGCAAGTTGTGTCTTATGGCATCAGCGAATATAATATTGAAACTATGCTTGAACTACCACAGATTATCGAGGACATCCGCACAGAATTTACGGCCAAAAATGCGGTGCGCGATACAACACTCAATCGCAGTCGTGAGCTGATCCGCTTTTGCGCTCTCAGCATCCGGGCCATTCACCGGCACGAGTGGGGAGAGGCCGAAGCACTTCTGGACACCGCCCGGCAGGCGGCCAGCGTGATGACAGCGGATCTGACCCAATACCACGATCTCTATGAGGCCGGTTACACGCAGGATGCGCTCAAGGAACTTGTCGAAGCGCACACCTTGTACGCTATGGTTCACGGCCATGCCCTGCCAACCCCAGCAAGCCTGGGCGTGCCCGCTGCGGCGTACCTGAACGGACTGGCCGAAGCGGCCAGCGAGCTGCGCCGGTTCATCCTGGACCTGATTCGTCTCGGGCGCACGCGGGAGGGCGAGCCATACCTGGCAGTGATGGATGATGTGTACATTCACCTCGTCACCATGGACTTTCCAGATGCGCTCACCGGCGGACTTCGCCGGACGACAGACATGTTGCGCGGCGTTCTCGAACGCACACGCGGTGATCTCACCGTAGCGGTTCGCCAGGAAGAGCTCGAAGCTGCAATGCAAGCGTTTGAGCAAATCAAGACCACCTGACAGTGCGCAAGACTAACACTGCGCTATCTCCGATGCTACATGACTTCACATAACCGACAAATTGCGCGCGGATCGCGCCGCTCGCTGATCATCCTCATCTTGGCCGCGGTCATCCTGATCGCACTTGCCGGCACCGTTTGGGCCGCATGGGGCGCGGCCAGGCACCGCTGGAATGGCGCGCTCAGCGCACTCCTGGTTGAGGAAACTGCCACGCCCACCCGTACGCCGCGTCCCGCGACACCTACCCTGACACCGCAGCCGGTTGACCTGACAATCTTGTTTCCCACAGCGACAGCACAGCCGACGGCAGTACCGGTCCCGGTCGCAGCGCAACCCACCGTGGAACCATTGATGCCGCACCTGGTGCGCGTTGCGGAGCGTTATGGCATGGACATGTCGCGGCGCTTCGTCGTAGTTGATCTGGCCAGCCAGACCATGATCGCCTGGGATCCGGGCCAGCCGGCACGCATCATGCCCGTCAGCACGGGCGACGAATCGCGCGGTTACCGCACGCTCGCATGGTACGGGCTGGTGGGCGACTACTGGGGCACCTTCCAGGCTTCGGGCGTCTATGCCGATGAAGGATGGTACCTGTTCGAGGATGCCGGCCACATCCTAATCCACAGCACACCCTACCGGCTGGTCGACGGACAAAAAGTATACGAACAGGTGGATGCCCTGGGGGCCTATCCCGCGTCCAAAGGCTGCATCCGCCTGACTCCCGAGGATGCGAAGTGGTTCACGGATTGGAGTCCGCGAGGCACACCGATCGTGATTCTTCCGAAGGATGAGGGACTTGGCATCAACTAAATCAGTTGGTGCGTTGAATACTGAATGACAGATCACAAACATAAGAGTTCGGTCCGCCCGCTGAGCCGGCGGACTGCCATACAGGCCTTGCTCGGTGCAGGCGCGCTGGCCGCCGTCGGCGGCTGCCGGTCCTTCGCGCCGTCACCCACCCCGACCCCGACGCGAACCCCACGCATCGCCACCCCGACGGGCACACCGACCGTGTCGAGCACCCCGGTCAGCCCGCTGGCGACGCCAACGACAGGGGCAACGGCAACTATGGCGGCCTCTCCCACGGCCTCGGTCACGCCCTATCCAACCGCCACGCCGTCGCCCACGGCCACCCCGACACCGACCGCTACCTTGTTCCCGCCAGGGCCGCCATCCAAACTCGGCCTGTTCATAACGCGCAACGATCCACGGATTTTCGATTTGCTGCGCACCGGGAACGTGGCGCTGGTCAAGACGCTGGAATACGATCCGAACTTTGTCACCGAAATCAAGTCCATCTCGCCCACGACCCTCCTCGTGGGACGCATGGACATACCCCAGGTCAACCTGGGAGAGATGACCGATCCCAGGGCTACGGCGCAGGCATTCGCAGACCTGTTGCTGCCGGTTGCGACAGAGCCGAGACGGCTGGCCGCCATCGATGCGTGGGAATCGTTCAACGAACCGACCCCCAGCGACCAGGATCAAATGAGCCGCCTGGCGGAATTCGAAGCACATCGCGTTGAGCTGTTCGCGGCGGCAGGCATTCGCTCGTGTATCGGCAACTTCAGTTCAGGCAACCCACCTCTCGAATGGTGGCCCCAGTTCAGGCCCGCTATCGAGGCTGCCATCAAGCATCAAGGCTACCTGGGGCTGCACGAGTACGGCGCGCCCACCATGCAGTATGGAACACCGCAGGATCCGCTCGGCTGGGATGTCAACGGTGCCGAAGAGGGTTGGCTGACTCTGCGCTATCGCAAGGTCTATCGCGGCTTTCTTCAGCCCAACAAGCTCGACATTCCGCTATTGCTGACCGAAGTCGGCATCGACGGACTCATTACGAACCGTCCGGGCCCTGATGGGAAGGGCTGGGTGGATTTCTCCGGCTTCTGGGATTCTCTCGGCATGGGCAGCGATGCGCCAGGCAACTACATCGAACAACTCGCCTGGTACGATGCACACCTGCAACAAGACCCGTACGTCATTGGCGCCGCCATCTTTGCAGCGGCTGCCTCACCCGGATGGGAGAGCTACGAGCTACTGGACGCGACCTTCCCGTTTTTGCGTCAATATCTCAGCGTCCACCCACCCAATCCGTAGAACTACTGCGCTTCCTGCTTAGACAAGGGTGCTTGAATACGCTATAATCCGACCGTTGCCGCGCATCCGGGTGGATGCGCGGAAATTGGACTTGGAGGCAAGCATGTATCAGGCGCCTCGCGGCACGCAAGATATCCTACCGGCTGATCGCCCCTATTGGCGCTATGTCACGGAAGAGATGCATACGGTGGCCGCGCTGTTCGGATTCAGTCAAATCGACACGCCGATCTTCGAGGAAACCGGTCTTTACGTGCGCGGGGTCGGCGAAGGCACCGACATCGTCGACAAAGAGATGTACTCCTTCCAGGATAAGGGCGGCGCCGAGATTACCCTGCGGCCCGAATGGACTGCAGGTGTCATGCGTGCATACATCGAGCACGGCATGCATGTCTGGCCGCAGCCGGTGAAGCTTTACTCGATGGGGCCCATCTTCCGCTTCGAGCGCCCCCAGGCCGGCAGGTTTCGCCAGCACCACCAGTTCAATGTGGAAGTCCTTGGCGAAATCGACCCGGCCGTCGATCTGGAGGTCATGTCGGTTGCCTGGACGTTACTCACCCGGCTCGGGTACCGTGGCCTGAGCTTCCAGCTCAATTCGACGGGCTGTCCGAAGTGCCGTCCTGCCTACCGCCGGGCGTTGGTCGACTACTTCCGCGCGTATGAAGACCGGCTCAACGATGTGGACCGCCGCCGGTTGACTATCAATCCATTGCGGCTGCTTGATTCCAAGGAGGAGGCCGCACAGCCGCTGCTTGACGCCGCGCCTCACAGCGCAGATTACCTGTGCGAAGAGTGCGCCACGCACCTTGCAACCCTGCGCGGCTATCTTGATGCGCTGAGCATGCCGCACAGCATCAATTTCCGGCTCGTGCGCGGCCTCGACTATTACACAAAAACCGTCTTCGAGGTCTGGGCCGAAGGCATCGGCGCGCAGGCCGCCGTGTGTGGCGGAGGGCGCTACGACAGGCTGATCGAAGAATTGGGGGGCCCTCCCACGCCGGGGATCGGATTCGGCATGGGCATCGAGCGCGTCATAGCCAGCCTCAAACAGCAGGAAGTGCAGCCGCCCTCGCTGCCGGCGCCGCGCGTCCAGGTCTCGCCATTGGGCGAAGAAGCACGAGTGGCCGCCATCAAGCTGGTCCGGCAGTTGCGCGAAGCCGGAATCGGTGCGCTGCTGGCCTTCGGCAATCGCAGCCTGAAATCGCAGCTCAAGGGCGCGGACAAGGCCCATATCGAATATGCGCTGATCCTGGGTGAACAGGAGCTGACCCAGGGTACGATCCTGGTTCGCGAGATGGCTACGAGCCAACAGATGCCGGTGAACCACGGGGAGATCCTGAACTGGTTGCGCGCCCGGTTGGCGCAGGCTTAAGACCATGCAAAATCCTCCACAACACTTTGGCATCCTGTGCCATCCCAAGAAGCCCGAAAGCGGACCACTGGCCGAACGCATGCAAGAGTTCCTGGAGGCACGCGGCTGCACCGCGTGGATCGGCTCAGCATGGGATGAGCCAGAAGCGTTCGCCCACATCAAGGATCTGGACATCCTGATAGCGCTCGGGGGCGACGGAACCATGTTGCGCGCCGCACGCATCGGTGGCCGCGATGCCAAGCCGCTCGTTGGCGTCAAGTTGGGCCTTGTCAGCTTTCTGGCGGAAATCGCTCCCGAAGACTGGGAGCGTCCCTTTGAGCAGATACTCTCGGGGCAATTCTGGCTTGAAGAGCGCATGCTGCTCGATGTAGCGGTCACACGCTCCGGCCAACCGCCGGTAAACCATTCCTACCTGGCGATCAACGACGTCGTGATCAGCCGCGGCGGCCTCGCACGCATCGTCACAGTGAAGACCTGGGTCGACCAGAGCTATCTGACCACCTATCGCGCCGACGGGGTGATTGTGTCAACCCCCACAGGCTGCACCGGCTATGCGCTGGCTGCCGGGGGCCCTATCCTCCCGCCCGAGCTCAAGAACATCCTCGTTATCCCCATCTGCCCGCATCTGAGCCTGGACCGACCCATTGTCCTGGCACAGGGCGCAACGGTGGGGCTGGAGGCGTACGGAGATTACGCTCCCATCCTGACCGTGGACGGGCAGTTCGAAATCGCGCTGACCGAGGGGGACAGGGTGGAAGTGCGCGCGAGCCGGCATCTTTCGCATTTCGTGCACGTTCAGGATCGGGCTTATTTCTACCGGACCCTGATGGATCGGCTGCGATGGAGGGGGGCGGGAGAAGGGGAAAGAAGATGACGCAACCAGCGCCACCGCCCCTTTTCTGTGCAAACCACCCTGACCGGGAGACTTTGCTGCGCTGTAACCGCTGCGAGAAGCCCATCTGCTACCAGTGCGCGGTCCTCACGCCTGTAGGTTACCGCTGCCGTGAATGCGTGCGCTCACAGCGAGCAAAGTACTACAATGGAGAGTCATACGACATACCGCTCGGCGCACTAATTGCTGTGGTGTTGGGGGCGGCTTTCGGTGCACTGGCCTACCTGTTCCTCGGGATGGTGGGCTTCTTCAGCTTCATCATTGCCTTCATCGCTGGCCCCGCGGCAGGCGGGGCGGTCGCCGAAGTGATCCGGCGATTGCTGCGCAAGCGACGTGTGCAGGGGATGAAAGTCGCAGCTGTCGCGGCGTTCGTGGTGGGCCTGCTGGCAGCAGGCTTCTTTCTGGTTGGATTCCCTGTCATGTTCGTGCGGCTGAGCGTCATCCTATTCGGAGCATTGGCGGCCAGCACACTCTACGCAAGAATCTTGTAGGGCTACTTACTCATGCTGAACGAACTGCGGATCCGTGACCTTGCCATCATCGACCGGCTCGACCTGACCTTGGGCGCTGGCTTCAATGTGTTGACCGGCGAAACAGGCGCAGGTAAGTCGATCATTATTGATGCGGTCAACTTACTGCTGGGAGATCGCGCCTCACAAGAGGTCGTCCGTGCGGGAGCCGAGCGCACCGAAGTCGAAGGCAGGTTTCGGCTCAGTCCTGCGGTAGCCGCCAAAGTGGCGCCGTTGCTGGCCGAAAATGGACTTGAGGGCGATCACGGGGATGAGGTCACGCTGGCGCGCGAGGTTCGCGCGAACGGCCGCTCTGTAGCTCGCATCAATGGGCGGTCGGTGACCACCACACTACTTGGCGAGATCGGCAACCTCCTGGTCGACGTCCACGGACAGGGCGAACACCTCTCTCTGCTGCACGAACGCGAGCACGTCAACTTGCTCGACCGGTACGCGGGCCTGGGGGAAAAGGCCTCCGCGGTCGCCGAGCTGGTCCACCGCGTGCGCGCCGTGCGCAAGGAACTGGAGAGCCTGCGGCAGAACGAACGCGAACGTGCGCGGCGCATCGATCTGCTCAGTTACCAGGTCGAAGAGATCGCCAATGCGAAGCTCACAGCGGATGAAGAGGGAGAACTCGATGCCGAGCGCCGCCGGCTGGCTAATTCCGAACAATTATCTGAGCTGAGCGCGGAGGCAAGCCTGAATCTGGCAGGCACGGAGGACGGGCGGCCCGGGGCCATCGATGCACTTGGGTCCGCGGAGCAAGCACTCTCGCGTCTGGCGCGCATCGATCCGGCCGCGGCTTCCCTGCTGGAGCAGTTGGGAGAAGCGACAGCGCTCCTGGATGACATTGCCCGTGAGCTGACCCACTATCGTGACTCCATCGAGTACAACCCGCGCCGTCTCGAACAAGTCGAAGAGCGGTTGCACCTGATCCACTCCCTTCAGCGCAAGTATGGTGACACGATCGATGAGGTGATCACTTATGCCGAAAAGGCCGCTGAAGAGCTTGAGACCATCAGTCACGCGGAGGAGCGCATCGGAGAGTTGGAAGCCGAAGAGGCTCATCTGCTGTCCGATCTTGGCCGGCAGGGCGCTGAGCTCTCCCTGGCCCGCCGCGCTGGGGGCGAGCGCATGGCCCAGGCAATCGAAGCGGAGCTGACTGACCTCCAGATGGCTCGCGCACGCTTTGCAGTCAGCATCCGTTGGACACCAGACCCCAACGGCGCTATCGTTGATTCCAATGCGGCTACACGAATCAAGGTCAATCCTGACCGCTATGCTTTCGATACGCATGGCCTGGACACAATCGCTTTTCTCGTTTCTGCGAATCCTGGCGAGCCCATGCGGCCTCTCGCCAGGGTGGCTTCGGGTGGCGAAACCTCGCGGCTGATGCTGGCGCTCAAGACCGTGTTAGGTCGAGCCGACGAGACGCCGACGCTCATCTTCGACGAGATCGATCAGGGGATCGGCGGCCGCATCGGAGGCACGGTCGGCCGCAAGCTGTGGGAACTCACGGTCCACAACGGCGTAAACACCTCCAAAAAGAACGCGGGTGACATCCGCCACCAGGTGCTGTGCATCACTCACCTGCCGCAATTGGCTGTCTATGGCGATCTTCACTATCATGTTGCCAAACAGGTGATCGATGGACGCACGATCACGGAAGTGCATCCTCTGACGAACGACTCGCGCATTACGGAACTGGCGAGAATGATGGGGGCAGACACCGAATCTGGCCGCGTCAGTGTCACGGAAATGATGGCCGACGTCGCCGCTCAAAAGGCGACAAAAAAATGACCGGGGTCACAAAAGTGGCTACCGCAGAAAGAACATTGTGAAAGCCATGAAGCAACAACAGGACGTGCGCATACGTCTGGCCAGGCTGCATGACGCGCCAGCGATCGCCGCAGTGCATGTCCGGGCATGGCAGACAGCCTATCGCGGCATCGTGCCTGACAGTTACCTGGACACGATGGACCTTGCGGCTCGCGAGGAGCGGTGGCAGGAACGCCTGGCACATCCGTCGGAGTCCGAATTCACATTCGTGGCGGAACTTACGGGGCACACAAAGGAAACTCCTGGTGCCATCATCGGATTTGCCAGCGGCGGCCCTGAACGCAACAGTGTAGCCGGCTACGATGGAGAATTGTACGGCATCTACCTCTTGCCCGAGCATCGCGGCAAGGGCATCGGCCGTCGACTGGTAGCTGCGACCGCAAAATGGCTTTCAGAGCGTGGGACGCAATCCCTGGTCATTTGGGTGCTCAAAGAGAATCTGAACGGCCGCGCCTTCTACGAAGCGCTGGGGGGACAACTCGTGAGCGAACAAACGATCACGATAGGCGGCTCCAGCCTCCTGGATGTAGCTTACGGTTGGCCTGATCTGCGCATGATTCTTCATGCGTCACGAGACGCGGGAGGAGATTCCCATGAAGCTGCGGCGGTGCGATAGCGCTACGGACTTTCTGGAGCACGCCCGCGCGCCCCTTGAGGTCAAAGAGGCGGCCAACAACCTGATCGTGGGAATCTCGGCCCGCGTTGCCGAGCACCCCGAACAGGTCAAGTTTCCCGCCTATTTCGCCACCGTGGACGAGGGTGACCGCCTGGTGGCCGCTGCCGTGCGCACACCACCACATCGGATCATCGTTCACAGCGAGCTCGGCGCAGAACCCGCGCCGCTTCGCCTGATTCTTGATGACATCCTCGACTATACGGCCAGCTTTGATCCCGGGAGCCCACCCGGGCACGTCCCGGGCGTCGTTGGCCACTCGACCGCAGCACGAGCATTTGCCGAACTGTGGCAGGATCGCACCGGCAAATCGTTCAAAGCCGGGAAGAGCCTGCGAATCTATGAGCTTCGCCAGGTGACGCCGCCCGCGGGCGTGCCTGGTCATCTCCGACAGGCAAACGATAACGAGGTCGACCTGTTGGCGGACTGGATATTTAGTTTCAACATCGATGCAGGCCTGCCCGCAAGCACGACCGAGGCGCGCGAGCTTGCCGAACGACGGATCGACAGCGGCGACCTCGTGATCTGGGAGATCGAAGGGAAGCCTGTCTCCATGGCTGCCAAATCGCGACCTTCCAGCCACGGCATCACCATCACCCTGGTATACACCCCGCGCGAGCTCCGCAATCGCGGCTATGCATCCGCATGCGTGGCCGCGTTGAGCCAGCAAATGCTCGACGCAGGATGGGAGTTCTGCACCCTGTACACCGACCTGGCTAACCCGGTCTCCAACAGCATCTATCAACGCCTTGGCTACCGGCCGGTCTGTGATTCCAACGAGTACGATTTTGAACCTTGATCGGGAAGGCAACCATGATCCAGAATCTCTCCTCTCGCACTGAGATCGAACAGCGCTTCAAATGGAACGCTGAGAGCGTCTTTGCCACCGAGGCTGATTGGGAAGCCGAGGCGGCCGCCGTTCACACTGCAGTGAATGACCTCAAACGCTACCAGGGCCGGCTGGCGGAGGGAGCGCCTATCATCGCTGAAGCCCTGGCCGCCGTGCAAGCCCTGGTCCGCCGCGTCTATGTCCTTAGTGCGTACGCTGGCATGGCCTACGCAGTAGATACGACGAACGCCGAAGCGGCTAAGCGGAACAGCCGTGCACATGGGCTTCAGGGCCTTTCTGCAGCGGCTGCGGCATTCGTCGAGCCCGAGTTGTTAGGCATAGGCGAAGAGACGCTCCGCAGGTGGCTGGCCGAAGAGCCGAAGCTGGCGTACCTCGAGCACTACGCAGATGACCTCTTCCGCCGGCAAGCGCACGTGCGGTCTGCCGAGGTCGAAGAGTTGCTGGGCATGGCCTCCGATCCATTCGGCAATGTCGAGCAGACACACAGCCTCATGGTCGATGCGGATTTCAAATATCCGCCGGCCAAAGGCGCGGACGGACAAGAGCTGCCCGTCTCCGGCGGCAATCTGCCGGGCATTCTGGCCAGCCCCGATCGTGAGGCCCGCCGGACCGCGTGGGAAGGCTACATGGACACCTTCCTGGCCTTCAAGAACACCCAGGCATCGAACCTGATGACGTCGGTCAAGGCCAATGTCTTCAAGATGCGCGCCCGCCGGCACGAGTCTACCCTTGACCTCGCGCTCTACCCATGGAATCTGCCATCTGAAGTGTTCTACAACCTGATCGATGTCTTCAAGAAGAACCTGCCTACCTGGCACCGCTACTGGCGGGTGCGTCGCGAAGCTTTGGGCGTAGAAGAGCTCCATCCCTACGATATCTGGGCGCCGCTCTCCGGCAGCCGGCCCAAGGTAGAGTACGAGCGTGGTGTCCAGCTGATCTGCGAGGGCCTGGCGCCACTGGGTGAGGAGTACGTAGAGACTGTGCGCCGCGGGTGCACGGTGGATCGCTGGGTCGATGTGTACCCCAACCGTGGAAAGCAGGGCGGGGCCTTTTCCTCTGGTGCACCGGGGACACATCCGTTCATCATGATGAGCTACACCGATGAGGTGTTCAGCATGAGCACCCTTGCGCATGAGTTGGGCCATTCCATGCACTCATACCTTACCTGGCAACACCAGCCCGTGCTATATGCTGAATACGGGATGTTCGTCGCAGAGACCGCTTCGAATTTCCACCAGGCAATGGTGCGCGCCCACCTGCTCGAGACCATCCAGGATCCGGCGTTCCAGTTGGCCGTCATTGAAGAGGCTATGTCGAACTTCCACCGCTATTTCTTCATCATGCCGACCCTGGCGCGCTTCGAACTCGAAGTTCACCAACGAGAAGAACGCGGCGCAGGGATGAGCGCAGATGACATGATTGAGCTGATGGCCGATCTCTTCAGCGAAGGTTATGGCGGCGAGGTGCACGTCGACCGGCCACGCGTCGGCATCACCTGGGCCACCTTCCTCCATCTTTACATCGACTACTATGTGTTCCAATACGCCACCGGCATCTCCGCAGCAAACGCGCTGGCCCGCCGCGTTCGTTCGGGAACGCCGGATGCGGTGGAGAGCTACCTGAGCTTTCTCAAGTCTGGCAACGCCCTTTACCAGGTCGACGCACTGAAGCTGGCCGGCGTCGATATGACCACGCCGGAGCCGGTCGAAGCTGCGTTTGAGGTGTTGGCCGGTTTCGTAGACCGGCTGGAGAAGCTCGTTGCAGCCAGGTAGCTTCAGGTTGCAGAGTTCTTGGAAAGCATCGAGATGACTGACCCGGGGTGCACGATGAAGCGAGACTCTGCCTGAGAAAGACATGGACAAGCGACCACTCTATCTGCAAATCGCCGAATCTGTCCGGCAGGAGCTGCTCGAGGGGCGACTGCGCCCGGGCGCCGCGCTGCCATCCGTCCGCGAGATGGCCGAAAGATGGTCTTGCACGCCGGGGACCGTTCAGCAGGCTTACAAGGAATTGGCGCGGCAAGGCATCGCAGTGAGCCGGCCAGGCCAGGGCACGCACATCGGCAGTGGACCTCCGACCCTGGCAGGTGAAACACCATTGCGCCGCGCGACGGTTGTGCATCAGGCCGAGGCATTCCTATTGGAGATGCTTTCGGCCGGTTACACGATCGCAGAGACCGAGAGTGGGTTTCGAGCAGCACTCGACCGCTGGCGCGCGCTGTCGACCGCAGTGCCGGATGCCAAACCCCAGGTTCTCCGCTTTGCCGGCAGTCATGACCCAGCGGTCTCACTGGTCGCCGCACACTTCGGCGAAATCTGCGCGGGGTGCAGCCTGCAGATTGCCTACGCGGGCAGTCTCGGTGGCTTGATCGCACTGGCGGAAGGGACCGCCGAAATGGCGGGGAGCCATTTGTGGGACGAGGAGAGCAATACATACAACGCTCCTTTCGTCCGGCGGCTATTGCCAGGACGCCGGGTGGCGCTGCTCACGCTGGCCCATCGCAGGCTAGGGCTGATCACGCCGCCGGGCAATCCCATGAACCTGGCTTCTCTGGCTGATCTGGCCCGGACCGGCATCCGCTTCGTCAACCGCCAGCGCGGCACCGGCACGCGCGTCTGGCTCGACGCCCAGTTGCGACGCGCCGGAATTGACGATTCGACTGTGGCAGGCTACAACCGCGAAGTCACTACTCATGCAGAAGTGGCGCGCGCAGTTGCTGAGAGCCAGGCAAACGCCGGCCTCGGCATCGAAGCCGCGGCCAGCTCCTATGGCTTGGGCTTCGTCCAGCTGACAACCGAGCCCTATGCCCTCATCATCCCTTCGGACTCCTGGTCCCTGCCTGCGGTGCAGGCGCTCGCCATGTGGCTGGCTTCTGCCGAGGCACGCGCTGCGATCGAGGCGCTGGGTGGCTACGATGCCCGGGAGGCTGGGCGCATTGTGTGGATAGAATCATAAACAGAGGTGAAACTTGATCAACGAAGAACGACTTGTCAAGACCTTTCTCGACCTGGTTGCCATCGACAGCCCATCGGGTGAAGAAGAGGCCATCAGCAAAGACCTCGTCCAACGCTTCTCAGCACTTGGCGGCGAGGTCGAAACGGACGAACTGCATAACCTGATCGCACGCTTCCCCGGGACGAACGGCGCCGATTGGTTGATGCTTAGCGCCCACATGGACACAGTGGGCAAGGATCGCGGAATCAAGCCGCAGATAAGGGATGGCATTATCTATTCGGACGGGACGACCATTCTCGGGGGAGATGATAAGTCCGGCGTGGCAGCCATCCTGGAGACAATCGCATCGATCAAAGAAGATGGCCTGCCCCATCCGCCGCTGGAAGCGGTCATCTCTGTGAGCGAGGAAGTGGGCCTCGCGGGTGCTCGCTCGTTGGATAAGGGCAGGCTGCACTCAAAGCGCGGCTACGTCCTGGATTCGGGCGGGCCATCAGGGGTGGTGGTCACCCGCGCGCCGAGCCAGGACAGCTTGGAGGTTAAGGTTCATGGGCGAACCGCGCACGCCGGAGCGGAACCAGAAAACGGCATCAACGCAATCCGGGTTGCCAGCCAGGCAATTGCCGCAATGCCTCTTGGGAGGATCGATCCAGAAACCACCGCCAATATCGGCCTGATTCAAGGCGGAGTTGCCACCAATATCGTGCCTGACTACGTCTTCATCAAGGGCGAGGCGCGCAGCCACAGTGAGGAGAAGCTGGCCGCACAGACCGCGGCCATGGCCTTCGCATTCCAGGATGCCGCTAACCAAAGCGGCGCGCGCATCGAATTGAAGGTCAAGCGGATGTACAGCTGCTATAAGCTATCCGATGACCACCCCGTCGTAGCCGCTGCAGTTGCGGCTATCGAAAAACTGGGCTGGACACCCATCATCAAAGGCTCGGGCGGCGGCACCGATGCCAATATCTACGCAGAGCACGGAATCCAGTGCGCCATCCTGAGCACGGGCATGGCTGAGGTGCACACGCCGAACGAGCATATCGCCATCACCGATATGGCGAACGCGGCCCGCCTGCTCCGGGAGATCGTCACGGCTGTGTAGAGCGGATTGCTGTAGTTCCGAAAGGAGGCGCGTCGTGCCACGATTGATTCCGGTCATGCTGGTGCATGGATTTGACGGCGCGCCTTCTAGCTGGACCGAGTCTGGTTTTCGCCAGCACCTGATCCTCAAGGGCAACCTGGACCCAAATCTGATCCGCACCTTTGACTATGGGATCGCTCCAGACGGGACTTACAACAATCGCGGTGACCTGCGCGAGATCGCCAGCCGGCTGGCCGGCGCCAACCTGTTGCCTGAAGATCGATTCCTGTGCAGCGTCGATCAACTCAGCGACAACAGCGTGGCGCGCGGGGGTCCAGCGGAGGTGACACTGATCGCACACAGTCTTGGTGGCATCGTCTGCCGTTACTACCTGAGCCGGGCGATGCGCGACGACTGGGGCACGCTCTATCGCGGCAATGTGGGACGCCTCATCACCATCGGCAGTCCTCACCGCGGGGTCGACCTCGCGCGGCTCATTGACCTCGTCCCGCGCGGCTCACTGATGTGGCGGTTTATCCGGCTACTGGAAAAGCTGGGCCTTGCGCCGGCCCGACCTGCCACAACAGTCGAACAGCTGCAGGCCGCACTACACGCCCAACAAATGGCGGCACGAACCACTGGCAACCCGGACTTGCCGGAAAACCGCATCTTGCTCACAGACTCGCCTGTTTACCGCCAGCTGCACCCCGACAGCCCGATATTGGCCGAACTGAACAAGCCGGGGATGATGCCGGCGCACATCGCCTGTCACACGATCTACGGCGACATCCGCTATTCCATCACGATTCGGGCGAACCGCATCACACTGATCGATCAGTCGGTCAGCTTCGGCGACATGGTCGTGGCGGCCGAGAGCGCGCAAGAAATCCCGAACGCGGCGTGTACATCTCACCCGTTCGTTGACGGCAGGAGCATCACAATGACCCTGACAACCGGACCGGCGCTGCCCGAGGCGCGCTCCCTGATCGACGCCCTGCCGGCCGTTGCTCATCACCGGCAGCTGGCGAACCCAGAGATTCAAGCGGCCGTTCTCTCGATTCTGGCGCCATGAAAGCATTCAGAGTCGCCTTACGCGCCTTGATCAGCTTCTACAATGAGCTGTTCTTTCTCATTGGCCTGAGTTTGTTGTGGTGGGCAACCGGAGGCGTCTTCGTTGGCTTAGCCATTGCCTTCGGCTATTTGGCCCTTTCAACCGGTGGCATCTGGTGGATCGCGCCTGTTCTCGCGATACCTGCCGGCCCGGCCATTATTGCGTTAGCCGCGGTGGTCCGCCGCTGCGCGCGAGACCAACATGTGGACCGCAGCCAATACTTCGAGGCTTTCAGGACGCAGTGGAAGCAGGGCCTGGCACTGAATGCCATCGGAATGGTGATCCTCAGCCTGCTGTTTCTGAACCTCATCTTCTACCTCTACCAAACGGCAACGGTGCTCCGGGTATTCGGCATCATGTGGGGCTACCTGACGGTTTTCTGGCTGAGTGTCCAGCTTTATGTCTACCCCTTCTTCGCCGCGTTAGAGAAACCGACTGTTCTCTCCAGTCTGCGGATGGCCGCGCTTGCCGTCCTGGCGAACCCACTTTTCTCCCTGTTGTTGCTGGCACTCGCGGGGGTGGTAACTGCCGTTAACGTAGCTCTGGCCATAACGGTGCTGATCGCCTGGCCCGCGCTGATGGCGCTGCTCGGGGAACATGGGCTGCTGCTGATCCTTGAGGTGGCGGGCATGAAGAAGGATACCGG
This sequence comes from uncultured Anaerolineales bacterium, assembly GCA_964387985.1. Taxonomy (GTDB): domain Bacteria; phylum Chloroflexota; class Anaerolineae; order CG2-30-64-16; family CG2-30-64-16; genus JALOOB01. Next base: position 88,777 of record CAYLZG010000001.1, read on the forward strand.
CGACTCCGGATCCTGACGACTGTCGTTGGCCGGTTGTGCGCCGGTACCAGGTGCATCAGCCGGAGAAGATCTTCGTAATCTCATCCGTGGCAAACAGCGGCCAGGCAACAGGTTGGCCGCCTCGCAATGCAACCAGGCCCTCGTCTGCCGCGGTGACGCGGCCGATCAGGGTTGTGGGGTAGCCGTATGCCGAAAGCTCGGCACACAGCCGCGCCTCGTCTGCCGCTGCAACAGTCATCAATATCGCTCCGGACGCGATGGTCCCCAATGGGTCCAGGCCAAACTCCCGGCACAGCGCCGCGCCTTCGGGCACTATCGGGATGCGATCCAGATCGATGCGCAGCCCCACCCCCGCACCTCGTCCCATTTCCAGCAGGCCAGTCATGATGCCGCCCTCAGTCGGATCGTGCATCGCATGGACCTCGGCGATTTCAGTGGCTAACAGAGCAGGCGCCACAACGCTGATGCCGGGCTCATGCAAGAAGTTCTGGGTGCGGCGAATGAAATCTGCTTCGTAGCCTCGCTGGCGGAGAATCTCAGCGCGCTCCAGCGCGATCAGAGCGGTTCCCTCGATGGGCACAGCCTTGACCAGCAGCACGCCATCGCCCACCCGCGCGCCCGCGGTCATGAGCAATTGCTCCGGCGCCACCTCACCGAGCATGGTCCCGCTCACGAGCGGTCGATTGAGATCGACCGTGATCTCCGTATGCCCACCGGCCAGGCTCACCCCCAGTGCCGCACAGGCATCGGAGATTTGCTGAAAGATGTTCTCTGCCAGCTCAGCGGTGGCCTTGCCCTCGGGCAGCAGTACGGTCGCCAGGAACCATCGCGGCCTCGCTCCCATAACAGCCACATCGTTTGCGTTGACGTTGACCGCATACCAGCCGATCTCGCTCGTGGCAAAGGTGATCGGATCGGTCTTCGCCACCAGGTAGCGATCGCCGAGATCGAACACAGCCGCATCTTCCCCCGCGCGCGGGCCAACGATGATGCGCGGATCTTGAGGCGCAAAACGCGTGAGCAGTTTCTCCAGGAACGAAAGTGGCAATTTGCCGGCAGGCAACAGGGTGGGCTCAGACATCAATCCTCGATATTATCTTGTGATCGCTAGCACAGCCAGCAGACGCGTATGATAGACCACGCTCGCACCCCTGTCAACGCGGGCTTGTAGAGTATAATGACGACATGTCTGTCGAGTCTGCCCTCGAGGCGCTGCGATTCTCGCCTCGGTTTATGAGCAACGTCGTGCGGTGGGAGCGAGTCCCTGCACAAGCGCCCCGGTTTGGACCCTTCCCGGAGGGCCTGGACGAGGGTCTCTTGAATGCGCTGTCTGCGCGTGGGATCAATAGTCTCTACACGCATCAGGCGGCAAGCGTGACAGCCGCCCTCACGGGCGAGCATGTTGTGGTGGCCACGCCTGCGGCGAGCGGAAAGACGCTTTGCTACAATCTTCCCGTGCTGCAGCGCCTGCTCAGTGATCCGCGCGCTCGCGCACTGTACCTCTTTCCAACAAAGGCGCTAGGCCACGACCAGCTTGCAGAACTGACTACGTTGCTTGCCACCACATCGCTCCGGGCGCTTGCCGCTGCCTACGACGGCGACACCCCTTCCGCCCAGCGTCCCAATATCCGCGCCAACTCACGCATTATCCTCTCCAACCCGGACATGCTTCACATGGCCATCCTGCCACAGCACCCGCGCTGGGCGGCCTTCTTCGCCGCGCTGCGCGTTGTGGTCATCGATGAGATGCACGTCTATCGAGGCGTCTTCGGATCGCACTTCGCCAACGTGCTGAGGCGGCTGCGCCGCATCTGCCGGTTCTATGGTGCGGGAGCTGCCCCGCAGTTCATCCTTGCATCCGCCACCATCGCCAACCCCGGCGAGCTCGCCGAGCGGCTCGTCGAAGCGCCCGTCACCGTCGTAGGACCGCAGCAGGATGGTGCACCACAGGGCGAGAAGCACATCCTTTTCTACAATCCACCTGTAGTCGATCCCGACCTGGGGATCCGCCGGAGCACTGTCCACGAATCGGCAGACATTGCGGCTCACTTCGTCGAACACGATGTGCAGACCATCGTTTTCGGCCGCGCGCGCCTTGCAACAGAGTTGATGTTGACACACCTCCGCGAGGCTCTGCCCGCACACGAACGCAACAGCGCGCGTGGCTACCGCGGAGGCTACCTGCCGGCCGATCGCCGCGCAATCGAGCAGGGCTTGCGAAAGGGTGAGGTGCGTGCAGTGGTGGCAACGAATGCGCTCGAACTGGGCATCGATATCGGACGCCTGGACGCGGCCATTCTCGCCGGGCACCCCGGAACCATTGCCAGCGCCCGGCAGCAGATGGGTCGAGCGGGACGCCGGCAGGGCGCATCCGTCGCCGTGTTCGTAGCCGGAGCGGGACCGCTCGACCAATACATCGTGACCCATCCCCGGTGGCTGCTCGAACGCTCGCCCGAACATGCACGCATCAACGCCGACAATGAGATCATCCTGGCGGGCCATCTCACCTGCGCAGCGGCAGAACTGCCATTGCAGGCCGCTGAGGAGCCTGGCTTGCCCGGCTTGCGTGGCAATCAGGACGCTGCGGACAGCCATGCCATGACTACGGGACTGCTCGCCGATCTCGTTGAGGCTGGCCAGCTTTATCTCTCAGGCGGCCGTTACTTCTGGGCAGGCGAAGGCAATCCGGCCCAGGCCCTGGGCCTGCGCAGCGCAGGAAATGACCGGATCGTCATTCAGGCGCGGGGTGCGGATGGCAAACCGGTGACTATCGGTGAAGTCGACCGCGGGAGCGTGCCATTGCTGCTCTACGAAGGAGCGATTTACCTGCACGAGGGAACATCGTATGTGGTGGAGCGGCTCGACTGGAGCGCGGGCCTGGCCGCGGTACGAGCAGTCGAAGCCGATTTCTACACGCGTCCGATCACGGCGGAAAAGATCGAGATACTTGCGGTTCATGAACCCGATGAGGATGAGGAGGGCCAGCAGGGTTCCTCCACCCAAATGCTGCCTGTCGTGCGTGGCTGGGGCGATGTGCGCGTGATCTCCAAGGCCACAGGCTATAGGATCCTCCGCCGCACTACCGGTGAAGTGCTGGGTTTCGGAGAAGTGGATCTGCCCGAACAGACGATGGAGACCCAAGGTTGCTGGTTGGCATTTCCCGAACACACGATCGAGGCTCTCAAAGCTGCAGGTGTGTGGCTGTCAGATGCCAATGACTACGGCCCCCTGTGGACGGCGACGAGAAACGCCGTCCGCCAGCGCGATGGCTATCGCTGTCAGGGCTGTGGTACGGTCGAGATGGGTGGCCGCCAACATGATGTTCATCACAAGATTCCGTTTCGCGCGTTCGTCGCGGACGCCGGCCGGCGGGAAAACCTGCCGGCAGAGCTCGCCTGGCAAGTGGCCAACCGGATGGACAATTTGGTCACGCTCTGCCAGTCCTGCCATCACCGCGCTGAGTCAGGTGTGCGCACCCGTTCCGGTCTCGGCGGTGCTTCCGCTCTGATCGAAGGCATCGCACCACTGTTTCTCATGTGCGATGGCCGTGATCTCGGAATTGTTGCCGAGCCACTGGACGCCGCAACTGGGATGCCGACCATCACAATATACGAGAGGACGCCGGGCGGCGTAGGATATGCCGAGCAGTTGTACGCGTCGATGCCTGATGTCCTGCGTGCGGCACTCGATCTTGTGTCCACCTGTCCTTGCGAGAACGGCTGCCCCGCATGCGTAGGTCCCGTCCTGGAGCACGAGTATGCGTTGGATACCAAGGTGCTTACGGAGGCCTTGTTGCGCGCTGCCCTTTTGATATAGCCGTTTGCGTGAGATCATAAGGATGTTATAATGTCACCGACACCTCACGCGGACCATTCCACCAACAGAGCATTCCATTCATGACCTTCCGCGACCAAGTTGTTCTCATCACTGGCGGTTCGAGCGGCATCGGACTGGCAACGGCACGGCGCCTTGCACAGAAGGGCGCACATGTCTGGCTGGTGGCGCGCACGCCAGAACGCCTTGCAGATGCGCTGAGAGAGGTTCAGGACGCTTGCCAATGCTCCGATCAGAAATGCGGCGTCGTACCTGCAGATGTTGCCGATCCGAACCAGGCCGAGGCCGCGGTGGCAGAGGTAACGCGGCTTGCCGGATTGCCCGATATCCTTATCAATTCGCACGGCGTCGCCCGGCCGGGCTATTTCCAGGAGCTCGACCTCAGTGTCTTTCGCGAGATGATGGATATCAATTTCTTCGGTGCGCTGCATACGATTCGGGCCATCACCCCCGGCATGATTGAGCGCGGTTCAGGACACATCGTCAACGTCGCATCGGGGGCGGCGCTGGTGGCCTCATTTGGCTATACGGCTTATAGCGCGTCCAAACACGCGCTGCGCGGACTCACCGAAGTGCTGCGGCTCGAGCTCAAGCCACACAATATCCGCGTATCCATCGTCTACCCGCCCGACACCGACACACCACAGCTCGCCTGGGAGACACCGTATAAACCGCCTGAGACGCGCGCCGTGTACGGCGGCACCGTGATCTCGCCCGACAGCGTCGCGCGTTCGATCATCAACGGGATAGAGCGCAGACGCTATTCCATTACGCCCGGAATTGAGATGACGGCCGTCGCTCATCTGGTACAGCTTCTGGGCGAAGCGCAGTTTCCCGTGCTGGACCGCCTTATTGCCCGTTCACAACGCAAGCTTGCACATCGTTCGTAGTCCACAACTCCTGGGGGAGGCATCATGAGCGACATCCGCATCGAGCCGGTCAACTCCCGTAAGGGCATGCTGGAATACATCCAGTTCCCGTTCAAGTTGTACAAGGACGATCCCTGCTGGGTGCCGCCCCTGATCGAAGAACGGTTGGCGTATTTCGATACGAAAAAGAATCCCCTGTACGAACACACGCGTTACCAGCTCTTCATTGCCCGGCGCGCCGGGGAGGTAGTCGGGACCATCGGTGCATTGGTCAACAACCGCCACAACCAGGTGCACAACGAGCTGGCCGGCGGTTGGGGGTTCTTCGAGTGTATAGACGACCAGACAGTGGCCGGTGCGCTTCTTGAGACTGCCGAGAACTGGTGCCGGCAGGAAGGAATGAATCTGATTCGCGGCCCGCTGAACTTCTCGATGAATGACGAGGTAGGCACGCTGATCGATGGGTTCGACACAGCACCGATGGTCATGATGACGCACAACCCGCGATACTATCCAACGCTCATCGAGAGAGCCGGCTACGTCAAAGCGATGGACCTCTACGCCTGGATCTACGACATCGAAAAAGGGCTGGCCGAAGCGCCCGAGAAACTACAACGCGACGCCAAGAAGGCCCTTGAAAAACAAGGCCTCCGGGTGCGCAAGATCGATGTTAGGAAATGGGACGACGAGGTCGCCATGATCAAGGCGGCATACAACGGCGCCTGGCAGAAGAACTGGGGATTCGTGCCCATGACAGATCGAGAGATCGATCATCTCGCGACAAGCCTCAAACCGATGATCGATCCCAACCTGATCTTCGTCGCGGAAACAGCAGACGGGAAGCCTGCTGGCGTGTCGCTGACATTGCCCGATCTACACCAGGCGCTCAAACGCTCGGGCGGTGGCCACATGTGGCCGTTCGGCTTGCTGAAGTTTCTCTGGCACCGCCGTCACATCGACCAGGTGCGGCTGATGATCATGGGTATGATGGAGGAGTATCGGGGCCGAGGCGCCGACGCGATCTTCTACCTGGAAACGGCCGAAGAAGCACTTCGCTGCGGCTACAAGCGGCTTGAGGGATCCTGGATTCTTGAAAGCAACACAATGATGAACCAGATCATTGAACGCCTGGGCGGCGTGCGCTACAAGACCTATCGCATCTACGAGAAAGCTCTGTGAGAATCCTGGTTACCGGTGCTACTGGTTTCATCGGCAGCCATGTTGCCGCCGCGCTCGTTCGCCGCGGCGACCAGGTGCGAGTGCTGCAGCGCAGGGACTCGAGGACCATCGCTCTCGATGGGCTGGATGTCGAGCACATCTATGGTGATGTTCTGGAACGCGAGGCCGTAGCCGCGGCGGTGCATGGGTGCGACCTGGTGTTCCACGTTGCAGCAATCGCATCCTACTGGCGAGCGCGCCGAGAAGAGGTCTATCGAGTTAATGTTCAAGGCACACGGATCGTGCTGGACGCATGCCTTGCAGCCGGGGTTCACCGGATGGTTTACACCTCATCCGTTGCAGCCTTAGGGATACCCCGCAATGGAAAGCCCGCGGACGAAACACAGACGCTTGGGCGTGATGCCGAGCGCTGGGCCTACGCGCACAGCAAACACCTGGCCGAGCAGGAGGTCCGCGCTGCGGTTGCCCGGGGCCTTTCTGCGGTCATCGTCAATCCTGCCATTGTAATTGGCCCCGGGGACCACAACCTCATCTCCGGAAGCATGATCGTCGAAATGGCAAGGCGGCCGCTTCCGGCCGCGCCTCCTGGCGGGGTCAGCATGGCCGACATCGATGCAGTCGTGCAGGGGCACCTGGCCGCAGCAGAACTAGGCCGCGCCGGCGAACGCTACATCCTTGGCGGCGAGAATCTGACCTACAACGAAATCACGACTATCATCGCAGAGATCGCCGGCCGCCGCGCCCCGCGCTGGACCATGCCGGCCTGGGTATTGCCGCCGGTCGCCTCAGCGCTCGACGTGATCAACCATTTTGTCGCGCGCCCCATCGCCAGCGGGGACCAGGTGCGCCTGTCCGCTCATAACGTCTTCTTTGATTCGGGCAAAGCCATGCGCGAGCTCGATTATCGTATTCTTCCTTTCCGCGACGCTGCGGCTCGGGCCTATCTGTGGTACGCCGAACACGGGTACCTAAACTGAAGGAGTCATCATGGATCTTTTCGACAAGGCATATGCATTCACGGAAGCCAAAGAAGCCATCGCGGCAGGCATCTATCCCTACTTCATTCCCCTCACGGAAAACGAAGGGTCCGAGGCCCTTTATAAGGGTCACCGCCTGATCATGTGTGGTTCAAACAACTACCTCGGACTGACAACCGATCCGCGCGTGCGGGAAGCCGCAATCGCGGCAATCCATCGCTATGGCACAAGCTGCACTGGCTCGCGCTTTCTGAATGGCACGCTGGAAATGCACGAGCAGCTCGAACACGAGCTGGCTGAATTCGTCGGAAAAGAGGCCGCGCTGGTCTTCTCGACCGGCATGCAGGTGAACCTGGGTGCGATCAGCGCGCTGGTGGGGCGCGGGGACTACGTCATTCTGGACAAGGAAGATCACGCCAGCATTGTGGATGCTGCCAAGCTTAGCTATGGTGAGACCAAGCGCTTTGGCCACCAGGATATGGAGGAACTTGAGCGAGTTCTCTCTCGTCTACCAGAAGACAAGGGCAAACTGGTGGTCGTAGATGGCCTCTACAGCATGGAAGGCGACATCGCACCTCTGCCCGTTATGGTTCCGCTGTGTAAGAAGTATGGTGCGCGGCTCATGGTGGATGATGCACACGCCATCGGCGTTCTGGGAGGCGGACGAGGCACCGCGGCGTATTTCGATATGACCAGCCAGGTGGACCTGATCATGTCCACCTTCAGCAAGTCGTTTGCATCACTGGGCGGCTTCATTGCAGGTGACGAGCCGGTGATCCACTTCATCAAGCACCATGCGCGTTCCATAATTTTCAGCGCCAGCATCCCGCCATCGAATGCGGCAGCAGCGCTGGCAGCGCTCAAGATCATGCGCGACGAACCCGAACGGGTCGAGCACTTGTGCAAGATCGCAGACTACATGCGCAAAGGCTATCGCGAACTCGGTTTCAATATCGGTAACTCGACCACGCCGATCATCCCTGTTATCATTGGCGAGAAAATGCTGACCATCTATGTCTGGAAGCGACTTTTCGATGAGGGCGTGTTTGTCAATCCGGTGCTGGCGCCGGGTGTCCAGCCTGGCCGAGAGCTCTTGCGCACGAGTTACATGGCAACTCACACCTTCGAGCAGATGGATCGCGTGTTGAGCATCTTCGAGAAGGTAGGCAAGGAAACCGGCCTGATCTGATGCGGAGGTCCGCGTGGCCCCACCCCAATTGATCCGTGGCGGTATTCCGCTGACCAGCGTACGCGGCCTCAACGCGTCGCAGATACGCACACTCAACGACCTCTGGATCAGCACGGCCCAGGAGTTGGCTGGCGTCTATGGAGCCAGCGAGCCGGTCCGAAGCCGGCTCGCTGCCACTCTGGGGATCCAGCGTTCCGCGCTGGATCCCATTGCAACTGCCGCACAACGCCTGATACCCCTCATGTACGGGGCGCCGTCCAGGGCGATGGCTCTGGCCGGCCCAGAGCCTGAATACGGCCTGGGCGCGTTACTGGACGATCCCGATATCGTCCTACAACGGCACAGGGATTTGCCGCTCTATCAGGGCGTCTTTCGGCCGCCTCTCCCCGACAGGCACAGTCTCCTCGATCAACTGCCACCCTTGCGCAACCAGGGCCGCCGCAGCACATGCGTTGCCCATGCAGCGCTCGCGCTGCGGGAGCAATTGGAGATCGCCGCAGGTGCGTCGCGCGACATGAACCTTTCGGAGCAATTCGTGTACTGGTGGTGCAAAAAGCGCGATGGGTTGCCTTCGAGGCCTGGAACCTACCTCTCGCTCGGCATGCGCTGCCTGATCGAAACGGGCGCGCCCATCGAGGATCTCTGGCCCTATGTGAGCGAGCCGGGCCCAGATGAGGGCCAGGGTCCCCCACCTGAGAGCGCGGCTGGCGGCGATCCTGCCTATCGGACTGCGCAAACACAGGCATTCAACCGGAACGACATCGCTGGAATGAAGACGTGTCTCGTCGAAGGCCGGTCGATCGCTTTTGCGATACCCGTGTTCGAAAGCTGGTTAAAATCACCTGCGATGGCTCGTTGGGGCAAGATTACCCTGCCCCTCGCAGGCGAGCCGGTGCTGGAAGGACACGCGATGACCCTGGTCGGTTACCAGGACGATCCACAGGCCCCTGGCGGAGGCTATTTCCTGGTTCGTAATTCATGGCAACCGTGGGCGTGGGACGGGACTTGGGCGCCCGGCTACGGGTATCTGACTTATGAATACATCACCGCACACGCAAACACGGTCTTCAGTGCGCACAGGCCTGAAGCGGGGATGGGCTAGCCGCGCCCGAGGCGCTGCCGCAGAACCGAAGTGTCATTCCGGCCGGCCCTTCTTATAATTCACAAACTGATAGCCCACACCTCGCTCCGTCAGGATATACCGGGGGTTGGCGGGATCCGGCTCGATCTTCTTCCGCAAATAGGTGATGTAGAGACGAAGCAACTGGTTGTCGTCCCGGTACTCCGGACCCCAGACCTTGGCCAGCAGCGTCTCCTGCGGCACGATCCATCCGGCATTATCGACCAGGTGAGATAAAAGACGGTATTCCGTGGGCCGCAACTTGATATGCTCTCCGCGCGCGATGACAGCCCGCCGCGGGAAGTCAATCTGCAGGTCTTCATCCACCACCAACGGCTCCTCCATGCTGCTCTTGGCCGGCTCCACGCGGCGCAAAACTGCGCGGATACGGCTCAACAGCTCGCGCGGGCTGAAGGGCTTTGTCACGTAGTCGTCGGCCCCCAGGTCCAAGCCACGGATGCGATCCTCTTCATCGCTTTTGACGGTCAGCATGATCACCGGAACGGATGAGACCTCTCGGATGTGCTCCAGCGTCTCGAATCCGTCGAGTTCGGGCATCGCCACATCCAGAAGCACCAGGTCGGGCATCTCGTCGCGCACCTTGCTCAAGGCGGTCAGACCGTTGTCTGCCTCGAAAACATCATATCCGTCCAGATCGAGATTCATCCGTACGAACCGTCTCATGCGCGGTTCGTCATCCACGACCAGGATGCGCTTCTTCATCTCTCTCCTCCACTGCCAGCGTAAAGAACACGGTGGTGCCCTTGCCCGGCTCACTACGCAGCCAAATCCGACCGCCGTGCGCCTCGATGATCGAGCGGCACAGGAACAGGCCTAGCCCAGCGCCCTGCGTGGACCGGCGCAGGCTTGAATCGACACGGTAGAATCGTTGGAACAGCTTCGCCTGTTCCGCTTCGGGGATGCCGATGCCCTGATCGGCCACATATACCGTGACATGATCGCCGTCTCGCCATCCCCCGAGCCGCACCTCGCCGCCTTGCGGCGCGTACTTAATGGCGTTGCTCAACAAATTGTTGAATACCTGCCGCAAGCGTTCCTGATCCGCAAGAACCAACGGGAGGTCCCGGGGAAAATCCAGGACGAACCGGTGCCGGTCCGTCTGTGTGCGCCAGTTGTCCACCACGTCACGCGCCAAAGCTGCAAGGTCCACATCCGTGCGTTCCACCTTGAATGCGCCTGCCTGAATGCGCGATGCATCCAGCAGGTTATTGATCAGCCCATTGAGGCGGTCGCTTTCTTCACCGATTACCTGCAGGCCTTCGCTGAGCGTGGCCCGATCCCATTCAGCATCATCACGCGCCAGGGTATTCGCATACCCCTTGATCAACGCCACGGGCGTCTTTAGCTCGTGAGAAATCACCGAAATAAACGTCGACTTCATCTCCTCGGCCTCGCGGAAGCGTGTGATATCGACGATGTTGGCAATGATGTTGGTCAGGCGTCCTTCTTCATCATACAATGGCGAGTAGGTAACGCTGACCGAAACGCGGGATCCTCCCGGCCGGACGAGGACGCCATCTGCGACTAAGGGCTTGCCGTCCGGGAAAACGGGATCTCCTCCTTCAGCACTGCACAGATCGTCACCCTCCACCTTCTCCAGCGCCATGACCTGGTAACAGGGACGGCCGATCGCCTGATCCGCTGGCCAGCCGGTAAGGCGGCTAAGGGTATGATTGAAGACTTGAATGCGTAAGTCGGGGTCCAGGATCATCACGCCGTCCGCGCTATGCTGGATGACGGCATCAAGCTGTCGTTTCTCTGCGCTGACCTGCTGATAGAGCTGTGCGTTGCGGACGGCAATAGCCGCCTGGTCCACGAAGCTCGCCAGCACGGCCTTGTCATTCTCCGTGAAGGCGATGCTGCCGCTGCGGAACAGGTAGATGACCCCCGACAAGTGATCCTGCACGATCAATGGCAGAGCAATGATCTGGCTCAGCGGGAGGCGAACAGCCCGAGCGACAAGACTGAGGCGAGATTCCAGGTCAGGAAGCGCATAATCTTCGGCCCTCAAAGGAAAGTCCGTCAGCAACGGCGCGAAACGCGGCAATTGGGACGCCGGGACACCATAACTCGCTTGGATGACCAAGGTCGAAGAACGGCCGCGGCGCAGAGCGATCACGCCCGCCTCCGCGCGCACCAACTCAGCTGCACTGTTCAGGATCAAACGCAGCAGAGACGGTAGATCCAGCCGCGAAGTCATAGCGCGGCTGATCTTCAAGAGATACTCGCGCTGGCGGAGTTGATGACTAATCATAGGCCGTCCTCACCTTAGAGTCGAGGGCATCATAGCGCAGGCCGGCACAAAGTAAAAGGCCCCGCAGATTCGGGGCCTTTGGACGACCTGCTGAGAGACTACCAGCCAAATCTTTCTTCCCGCCAGGGGTCGCCTTCCATGTGGTAACCGTTGCGCTCCCAGAAGCCCGGCCGGTCTCCAGCAATGAACTCAATACCGCGCAACCACTTTGCACTTTTCCAGAAGTACTTCTTGGGGACCAACAAGCGCAGCGGATAACCGTGATCAGGCGTCAGCGGTTGCCCATCATACTCGTACGCCAACATGGTGTCGTCGTCATCCATCACATCGAGCCCGATATTCGCCGAAAATCCATACTCGCAATGCGCCATCACGTGAGTTGCCTCGGGCTTAACCTTGATGACTTTCATAAGCTCGCGCCAGGAAATGCCCGTCCAAGTCGTGTCGAGCTTGCTCCAACGCGTGACGCAGTGAATATCCACCGTTTGAGTTTGTTTAGGCAGTGCCATCAGCGCGTCCCAATTCCAACGCAAAGGTTGTTCAATGAGGCCAAAGACCCGGAAATCCCAGTCTTTCAAGCTGCTATAGATGGGGACCGAGCCATAGTGAAAGACAGGGAATTTCTCGGTAAGGAACTGACCTGGCGGCACTCGCTCCTCGGTGTCTGTTTCCGGCAGATTGCGGACCCGCTTCAGCCGTTCAACCCGCTTGAGCGGATTCTCAAAGCGCATAAGAGCCTCCGACAAATGACTTAGGACGCTATTGATTCTAGCAGCAGTGCCAGGAGGGGTAAGTAAGCCGGGCAACGTTCTCTTTGATGCAGCACAACCCTCGGTGCAGACTGGCCCCACTGCACAGAACGGAAAACCTTCGCTCTGCAGACGTGCTCGGTTTCGGGAAGGTGTCCAAGCGTGCTTGAGACAGAACTTATACGCGCAGGTTCAAGCGTGTGCTGTTAACTCATCCGCTGAGCGGCGCATGTGGAACCAGGCAGATGGGCGGTCACGATCCTGGCCATGCGCGGCCCTGAGCAGCGTGAAGTGGGGGGCGAAAGCGGCCACATCTGCCGGACTTACCACGTACGCAGTCGACGGATCAGAAGGACTGATGGCTGCCTGCGGAGCGAAGAATGTATACAGCAGATAGTGCGCGCCAGGCCGTAGGAGCTCCGCCAGTGCTCGGATATATGACGGGCGACCTGATAAGGTCAGGTTGTGGAAACACCCGATGTCTATGGCCAGCGTGGCCCGCATGCGAACGATGCCCAGGTGATCCACGCTTGCACGCATAAATGAGCAAGGCAAGCCGCCTGCCGCGGCCCGGGCCGCTGCGCGGCGCAATGCCACCTGGGACAGATCGATTCCGACAACCCGAAATCCATGTGATGCCAGAAAACAGCTCGTCACGCCGCTGCCACATCCCAGGTCCAGTGCCCATCCCCGCGACACGACCGGCGAATCAACGAGCGCAACGACCTCCGGCGGCACGATGCCGGTATCCCACGGCGTGTCGCCGCCGAGATAACGGTCATCCCACCAGTCCGAGTGGCTGCGATCCGGTGCATCAGATCCCATCAATCGGTCCTCTTTCGCAGGCCGCCAGATCAGAGTGCGAGTTCTGCGCAGACGGCTATGTGATCGGAGGCTTTCGGTCCCGTTTCTGCGGCAAAGGGGGTACATGCCCGCAATGCACCTGCAGCGGGTGAGGAAAGGAAGATGTAGTCAATCCGCCGTTCAGGTGCAGAGGCAGGATACGTAGCTCCACTCATCGGATTATTGCCGGCAGCAACAAACGCGTCAATGTAGCCCGCCCTGAGCACCTGATCGACCAGGTCGAAAGCGGGAGCAGGCCAGCCGCGCTGAGCCTGGTATTCTGCCAACCGCTGCCGGGCGCCGGGTGTCTCATAATCGGTCTGCGCCAGCGCGTTAAAATCACCGATCAACAGGTGCGGCCGGTCGCGATCCCGCAGCAGCCACGTGTTGGCGGCCGACCATTGCGCCACCCGCACCTCCTCCGACCGGTGATCCAGATGCGTCACGTAGATGGTAAACGGTGCACCGGAAGGGAGCTGCACGCGCACCTCTAGCAGCCCACGCTTGCCGTAGCTGATCACAGGTGACAGGTGGTGCGCGGCGTGTGCGACGACTGGCCACCGGCTGAGGAGTGCGTTGCCATAAGGAGGATGGTTGGGGTGGAGGGCGGCTGGCTGAGTGGGGCCAAACGCGTAAGCCATATTGAGCTGCGCTGCAAGAACGCTCAGGGGCGGTTCATCCGTCGCTACCGAGGGATGAAAAACTTCATTGAGCCCGACGACATCCGCGGCGCTGGCTGCAATGATCTCGGCTACCAGATCCAGATTCGACCCGCCTTCGGGCGACTGCCAGCCATGGACGTTATAAGTCAGGACCTTCATGCGCCTCAATCAGGCCACGATTGGAGACCGTTCAGGCCAGAGCCATTCGACTAACAGCGGCCTATGATCCGATGCGGCCTGGGATAGATCACAGCCCAGGGCCTCAGCTTTCTGCAATCCCTGCGCCCAACGCTGCGGGAAGAACTGAAAATCGATGCGCACGAGCGGCGAATGCGCGGGGAACGTCCTGCCGTGGCCCTCGCCGACCGCTCGAAAGGCATCCTGGTAACCAGCGCTATGCATTGCCTGCAGCACCGGCGGGGTCAACTGGCGCGTCCAATTGCCCACAAACCCGGGAGTGTTGAAGTCACCCATCAGGATGTGCGGCTGTCTCTGAGCCCGGAGCGCCATGCGTCTTAACACCCCGTGGATTTGAAGCAACCGCGTGCCCTCAAAGGCATGATCGAGATGCGTTACGAATCCCGTCAATCCGGCCAACGGGCCGTTTGCCAAAGTGGCGGAGAGGAGCGAACGCTGCTTGGAGCTTGGCAATCTGGGCAGCAGTATGTTCGACACATCTGTCAAGGGCTCCCTGCTGAGGAGAGCATTGCCGACCGGCCCCTTCCAGCCTGGGCCGTAGTCGATCCATCCGCTGGGACCGAATGCATACCACATGCCGAGGCGTTCGGCCAGTTCCACTAATGGGGCATACGTGCGGCGTGGAGTGGTAACGGGGTGTAGTACCTCATTGAGTCCGACGATATCGGCGCCGGATGCATCGATAACGCTGGCGAGTCTATCCAAATCGAGCCGCTTGTCGCGGCCGGCCCATCGGTGAATGTTATAGGTCAAGACACGAACCGTACTCAACGAACCCAATGCCTCCAAGACTTCAAATCACAGACCCCACACAGTCAAAACGCCGCCTAAAAAGGCGGCGTCGCGATGACGACATAAGTATACACCGAGGCTTGCCACGCGCAAAAAACCAAGGCTATCCACAACCAGCTGGGGACAACCCGCCTGATAGGCGCCCTGGTTTTCCCCAATTATCAGACCGCGCCGCAACCAGATCTTCTTCGCCGCCTTCATCCACAACGGCACACCGCCACCCCCCTATCGCTCCCGCCCTATATGTTGTGGCCAATCGACACCGCAACGCGATCGCCCGCGCCGGTCTGGCTCCCGGCGCAAGTTACTCACATATCCCCACGCCCTACTACTACTA
Organism: uncultured Anaerolineales bacterium; assembly: GCA_964387985.1. Taxonomy (GTDB): domain Bacteria; phylum Chloroflexota; class Anaerolineae; order CG2-30-64-16; family CG2-30-64-16; genus JALOOB01. The sequence continues at coordinate 103,801 of CAYLZG010000001.1, forward strand.
TTAACAAATACATATCTACTATAAAATAACTAAGAGAATACCTTACCAAATCCTGTGAAGCTTAATATTTAGGCGCGTAGCCCATATGCCTCCCCAAAACCATTGACAGGGGGCTGCTTCCCTGGTATATTGGAGGCGCCAACAGAAAAGCAAGCACTGAACTGAGCATTGTTGATTTGTTGGTGAGGGAGCCCCGAGAAATCTGACGGCAGATTCAGGCTCGAAGAAACCCAGGTAAATGGGGAACTCGCAAGCCGGGTGAGAAAAAGCGTCTGATAAACGCAACGGTTCAACAGTACGGCAAGAAAAAAGCGAGTAAACAGCGAGCCAGGAATGCAGTAAGCCCAAAGGTTGCTTGGGGCACCTCTGTTTAACGAGGCGGGGGCGTCGTTCCTGGCGCCCCCGCTTGATTCTATTCCCCAGCGGATACAAAGAGGTCGGAGGCGGCAAGGGTTTGCCGCCACGCCGCCTTCACCGGGTCGCCCGCTGGCAGCCGTGAGATGCGCTCCGGCGCGAACTTCGGGGTGAATGGAGATTGCGCCAGTCCGCCCGCCGGCAGGACGGCTGCACTGAAGCCATTCTGAGCGCTGCTGCTCGTCGCTGTCGAGGCCCAACCAGTTGGCAGAGTCGCATCCTGAGTGAGTGCCAAAGATATCAGGTCGTACTTAGGCAGCAGGGCTGCAAGCTGCGTTTCTGCTTGTTCGAGCCAGCGTTGAAGGGCATCGGCTCGCTCTGATTCCTCCGTCCCTTCGGGCGACAATTGTATCCCGATCTCAAAGCCCCAGGCCTCGAGCATCTGTAGCTTGGAGCTGGCCAGGCCGGCCGTACCGAAGAGGCTATCGTTGCTGCCTTGCAGGTCAGGCCGGACAAAGAACGTGCCACGGGCCGGGAAATCGGCGGGGTGCGCAGCGGCAAACTCCGACAACACCCCAACGGCGCAATCCGGGTCAACTTTGCCGCCCTCGAGCAGCCGGAATTGGCTGAGCGGCGAGCCGTCGAACGTCAGCACGACTGCTTTCTTGCCAGCCGGCACACTGCTGAGGTGTCGCTGGGCCAGGTCGGCCACCGTGGCCGGATAAAAGCCTTCCTGCAACAGCCACTCAAGATCGCTGCGCAGTACGGCGGGCTCGACCTCCTCATAGGCGAGCACCGGCACCCGGCCCAATCTGTTGGGGAGGAATGCCGGTTGGGCAGAGACCAGGGCCTCCCGGGTATAGCGCACAGTGGGATCCCAGAGGAGCCAACCGCGCGCCCCGGCATCGCGTGCACCGTCTATCTGGAGCCGGATCTCAGCCGGCGTATATGTCCGGAAGTCGAAAGTGTAATCCCGGAAATCCTGCAGCCAGGGCCGGACTTCGATTCGGGGGTTCGTTTCTTTCGTCCGGCGCAATGATCGCTCGGTGGTTTTGCTCACGATCGCATATGGGTAGGCGATCGCTGTGCGATACTTGGAGTCTTCGCCAGGCAGGCCTGCGGCGAAAGTCGATGGATAGATCATCGGGGCAAGAACGTCGACATACGGCGCGATAGTCTCCAGGTGTTGCCCAATGCCCAGATCATCGGAAGACCACGGTGTGTAACCGAAGACGTCCGCGCCGACCTTGACCCCGAGCGGACGCAATGCGTTGCTGGCCTGCTGCAGGACGCCGCTGATGGCCGCCACCCGATTTTCGTAAGTGTTCGGCAGGGCATACCGCGCTTGTTGCACATTCCCGTCGGTGGGAAACCGGATGTAGTCGAACTGGACCTCGTTGAATCCCAGAGCTGCGGCTTCCAGCGCCAATGCAGTCGTGTAGTCCCAGGCCTCTTTCTGGTTCGGATCGAGCCAGCCCTTGCCTTCCTGATCGTGCCAGACGCCGCCAGTGGCCGCGTTAGTAATGGCCCAACCCGGGTAGGCGTTGGCCAGTTTGTCATCCTTGAAGACGACGATCCGCGCGATCATGTAGACATTGCGCTGCTTGAACCACCCCAGGAACTCCGAAGGGTTTCTTACCACCGGGCCCCGGCCTGCCCCAATCTCCAGCGCAAGAGGAACCTGTGTCGGGAAGGACAGCATGCCGTCGTCCCCCTTGAAATCCAGGACGACGGCGTTGAGCTCGGTCTCCTCGATCAGTTCGTGAGCGCGCGCCACAAAATCTGTACTGCCCATCGAAGGGTACGAAAGGTAGAAGCCCTTGATGAAGCCCGTCTGGTCGACCTCGCCTTCAGGCGCCAGCTGGGAGGTGCGAGACAGATTCTCGCCCGGCAAGGTTTTATCCGGAGCCAGGGCGGGTGCAGCGAAGATCAGCAAGAGAAGAAAGACCGCGCCTGCAAACAACCACCTGCGTCTCTTATGTGGCGCCGGCCCGGCAGATGTCTTTAGCATCGTGTAATCATATAGCAGACCACCCTAAAACGCAACAAGGTTAATTGGGCGGCAGAGTCGTTATAAGTGCCGCCCCGGCGCCTTACTTCAGCCCCAAGGACTCAGGCGTCAGCTCTGCCACGAAGGGCAGGTGACGGTAGGCCTCCTTGTAGTCCAGCCCGTAGCCGACCACGAACCTGTCCGGCAGATCGAACCCCTTGTACTTCACGGGGATGTTCGCCAGGCGGTGCTGTGGCTTATCGAACAACGTGCATACTTCCAGGCTGGCAGGATGGCGCGCTCTCAGGTTTCGCAGAAGGTAGCTGAGGGTCAGCCCTGTGTCGATCACATCTTCGACAAACAGCACATGTTGGTCTTCTACAGGCTCCTCCAGATCCTTGATCAGTCGAACCGGGCCCTTGGTTCCCTTGCCGGCATGGTAGCGCGAGATGGCCATGAAATCGACGCGCGCGGGAATCTGCAGCGTGCGCAGCAGGTCGCTCATGAAAAACATCACGCCTCTCAGGACACCTACAACGAGCGGATTGAGCCCGGCGTAATCACTGCTGATCTGGGCGCCGAGATCTGCGACCCGTTGGCGGATTTCGGCCTCAGTGTATACCACGCGCCCCAGGCCGCGCGTCAGATCGTTGGCAGGAGGGTTTGTCATGGTTCATTCGCCATCATGTCAGGGATATCCGCCACGCCGAACTTGAGCAACAGATTGCGTATGTCGCCTCGTTTGAATAGCTTGATGTTAATCTCGGGGTGCAGTTCGCGCAGCCGCTTGAGTTTTCGGTTCTTGTGCCGAATCTGGTTCGGCAGCATCGTGGTCAGTTCGACGTACAAATCCTGATCGGGAAGATAGAAATCCGGCGAGAAGGCTTCCCGAACACGGCCCTCGCCGTCGCGCTCGAGCACGAACGTCCGGGGCTCATATTCCCACGGGATGCCATAAAAATCCAGGATACGCGCAAATTCCGCCTCGACCGGGTGAGAGAAAGGAGCAAGAACTTCGTGCGTCATTCTTCGCAGCCTTCGGGAGTGAATGACCGGTTCATCTCGGCCTGCGCCCCGGCCGCTGCGATGATGATGGCCGCAGCCGCGGGCACGCTGAGGTTCGCCATGTTGAGCACCACGTCGTACAGCGCCGGGTCATCCCATCTCACGCCGTAGGCGCGCCTGTGAAACAGCGCGCGAGCGCGATCTGATGCGTCCACACGGGCGGCAGACGCCTCAGACGGGATGCCACAGCGGGCCTGCACATTTGCGCAGCGCAGATCCCTTGGCGCGAAGATTCGGACGTGCAAAACATCTCTGCGTTGGGCCAGCACGACCTGTCCACCGCGGCCCACCAGCAGAACGTTGCCTTCACGCGCCTGCTCCTCGATAATGGCGTGCACCTTCTCCCGATAAAGCTTCATGGTTGCCGGCGACGGCTTTACTCGCAGCAAGCCCAACTCGTCTATTTCCGCCAGGGCGGCCTCGCCCGCGCCCGCCGCTTGCGCCGCACGATTGATGATCTCGCGGCCCACGCGCCGCAGACCCAGACGTTCGGCTACGAGGGCTGCCACATCGTCGCCCCCACTGCCGAGCTCTCTCGAAAGCGTAATGATCGTCACCGGTGACCTCCTGTAACTACGCAATCGTCACGAAGCCGGGTTTGCCGCGAACGGCCGTGCTGGGTCCCACTTGGCGTGGTCAACGCGCCATTTTGAACGCGGCCAGTCTCTCGGCCAGGCCCGAGTAGCGTTGGTGCGCTCGATCGTTGTGCACCGCGATGGCCACCGCTCGCGGCGTGCCAACCAGGACCACCAGCTTCTGGGCGCGCGTCACGGCGGTGTAGAGCAGGTTCCTCTGCAACATCATGTAGTGCGTCGGCAAGAGAGGAATCACAACTGCAGGGAACTCGCTGCCCTGCGACTTGTGGACGCTCACAGCATAGGCATGGATCAACTCATCGAGTTCTGAGAAATCGTAGCCAACGGTGCGCCCGTCCATCAGAACCCCAACGCTTTGCTCTTCCAGGTCGAGCAGGGTGATCTGGCCCATGTCCCCGTTGAATACCTCTTTGTCGTAGTTGTTTCGGATCTGCATTACCCGGTCGCCGGTGCGATAGATTCGCCCTCCCACCTGGCGCTCGCTCAGTCCGGACTTCGGCGGGTTCAACGCCGACTGCAGCGCGGCATTCAGGCTGGATACGCCAACCGCGCCGCGGTGCATGGGACTCAGCACCTGGATTTGATCGGGCGCAAAGCCGAACTTGCGCGGAATACGCGACTGCACCAGCTCGACCACCAATCCCGCCGCCTTCTCGGGATCCTCCTCCTTGAAGATGAAGAAATCGCGCGCATGCCGGTTGTCGAGCACCGGCATTTCGCCACGATTGACTCGATGTGCGTTGGTGATGATATAACTGCCCTCCGGCTGGCGGAAGATCGTGTCCAGCCGGACAACGGCCGCATCGGGCAGCCCGCGATGGTCTTCGATCGCGGCAATGATGTCTCGCAACACGTTTCCGGCGCCGACGCTGGGCAATTGGTCTATGTCGCCAACCAACAGCAGGTGAGCGCCAACCGGGATTGCTTTCAGCAGATGATTGGTCAGCAGCAGATCCAACATCGATGCTTCATCGACGATCACCAGGTCTGCCTCCAGCGGGTTTTCTTCGTTGCGCTGAAAGATTGTCCCTTCCCCGGGCTTGAATTCGAGCAGCCGGTGGATCGTCTTGGCCGCATGCCCGGTGGCCTCTGACAGGCGCTTCGCCGCGCGCCCTGTCGGCGATGCAAGCGCCAGTCGTGCCCCGGCGGCCTCGGCCAGGCGGATGACGCTGCGAACGGTTGTGGTCTTGCCCGTGCCCGGGCCGCCGGTCAGCACCGCCACCCGGTGCGTCAGGGTGGCCTGCACGGCCTCCATCTGCTGCGGCGTCAGTGTCTGGCGATCCGTCGACCCAGTCGTAAGTACGGCGAAAGCCGCGGACCAGTTGAATGCGGCAAAGGACATAAGCCGGTCTCCTGGCGCTTCGGCGAGGCGCCGCAGCCTTCCTGCCACACCGACCTCGCCATGGTAGAAGGGCAGCAGGTACACCGGTTTCCCGTCAGCCAACGCGGGCCCTGAGGGTTGCGCCGGCTGGTCCGCCGGCCCCGCCTGGGCCACTTCTTCCACCCATACCTGCTCGTCTCGCCGCAGGTTGTTGATGCCCTCGGCAGCCTGCACTCCGGTCACCCCGAGCAGCGCGGCGGCGCGTTTTATCAGTTCTCCTTCCGGCAGATAGGTGTTGCCCTCATCGGCCGCCTGGCTCAGTTCGTAAGCCACTCCTGCCGCAACCCGTTCAGGCGCGTCATGGGAGATTCCGAGTTCGCGTGCGATCTTGTCTGCGGTCAGGAATCCGATGCCGAACACCTCGCGGGCCAGGCGGTACGGGTCGTTGCGCACAACATCCACAGCATCGTCGCCATATCGCTTGAATATCCTCACCGCCAGGCTGGTCGATACATTGTGGCTCTGGAGAAACAGCATCACCTCTTTGATTTTCTGCTGTTCGGCCCATGCGTGGACGATCATGTCGACGCGTTTGCGGCCCACCCCCAGCACCTCCACCAGCCGCTCCGGTGCTTGCTCGATCACGGCGAGCGTCTCGGCGCCAAATTTGCGCACGATACGCCTGGCAGTCACCGGGCCGATGCCCTTAATGAGTCCGCTGCCAAGATAGCGTTCTATGCCCGCGACTGTGGCCGGCAGGACGGTCTGCACGCTCTCCGCCTTGAACTGCCGGCCATACTGTGCGTGCGCCGTCCACACGCCAGTGAGCACCACTGATTCGCCCACGTTGATACCCAGCATACTGCCGACGATGGTGACCGTTCCAGACTGTTCCTCAGGCAGTAATTGCGCGACGGTATATCCGTTTTCCTCATTATGATAGGTGATGCGTTCGATCGTCCCGCTCAGCGTGGTTGTTGTCACAAACGCATTTTACCACCAGGTTCACTGAACGACCGAGCAGGCGGCCGCGCCCGTGGTATAATTAAGAGACCCGCTTCGGCCTGGGAAGGAGGGGTGTGATGACACAAACAGTCTTGATCTATGCATCGCAACGCGAACGCCGCCGGCTCACCCGGCAAGGCTATGATCTGCTTGCTGAATATGAGGATTACGTACTGGTCCGCGCCAGCGATCAGCAGGTGGACGAGCTTCGCCAGGGCGGCTACGAGGTTGAGGTCTATCGCACGCAGCCGAGCCATGGACTCGGATTGGAGTCGGTGATGCCCAAGCATGACCCCGGCCCGTCCACCTTCGGACCTGGTGAGCACTACTACCTGGTCAACTTTGCCGGTCCCATCAAGTCAGAATGGCTGACGGAAATCGTCCGGCATGGTGGGGTGCTCCAGGATCCCGAACCGCCTCATGGCTATATCGTTGCGCTTGACGATCCGGCGTACGAATGGGTGACTCAGGCGCACTACGTCGACGAAGTCCGGCACTACGGCACCGAGCGGCGGATCAGCCCCGATATTGAAGCGTCGGGCGAGGACCCCGCCATTTCGCAGGGCGCCGTCCAAGTCGAAGCTGCGAAGGATATGCGCACTCCGCCGCATGTCGAGCGTGTGCCTAACACGTTCACCGTCCGCTTTTTTCAGCCCGCTGACCTGGAGCAAGCCCTCCCGGCGATTCAGGCCATGGGTGGGGAGCCGAGTGCGCCGGCGCCTGGCGCCAGCGTAATCACCGTGGCCTTCGATCCACGCACCAGGAACACGGAGTCCCTTGTGGAACAGATCGCCAGCCTCCACGGTGTACGTTCGATCGAGCCGACCGTCCTGCGCCAGCTTCGCAACGACGTCGCGGCGGGTTTGCTGGGTGCTGAGGAGGTGCAGAACCCTTCGGGGTTAGGTCTTAGTGGCCGGGGCGAGATCGTGGGGGTGGCCGATTCGGGGCTGGACACCGGCAGCACCGATACGATTCATCCGGACTTTGCCGGACGGATCGTCACCCTCCTGAGTTGGCCCGTCGCGACCGATTGGTCCTATGTGGTGACCAACGTCGGCGAGGATGACGGGCCGATCGATGCTCGCTCCGGCCACGGCACGCATGTCGCCGGTTCTATCCTGGGGAATGGCGCGGTCTGGAGAACGCTCGGCATGGAGGGGGCTGCTGTACGCGGGTTGGCCTTCGATGCGACACTGGTTTTCCAGGCGATCGAACAGCGTCTCAGGTGGACCGACGCCTACCGCCAGTCCTACTACCGGCAATACCGCCGGTATCCACCCGATTACGGATTGGCTGGCCTTCCTGCGGATCTCCGGCTGGTCTTCCAGCAGGCCTACGATGCAGGTGCGCGCATTCATAGTAACAGCTGGGGTGGCGGCGCTTTCGGTGCGTATGACGACTATGCCCACGCCGTCGACCGGTTCATGTGGGAGCACAAGGACTTCCTGATCCTGATCGCTGCCGGAAATGATGGGCTCGACGGGGACCGCGACGGGGTGGTGGATCAGGGAAGCGTAACGCCACCGGGTACTGCAAAGAATGGCATCACCGTCGGTGCGGCCGAGTCGGTTCGATCGCAGGGCGGCTACCAGCAGGCATACGGCAACCTGTGGCCAGACAGCTACGGCATTGCCCCGCTCAAAGACGATAGGCCGTCGGACAACGCGGATGATGTTGCCGCGTTCTCCAGCCGCGGGCCAACGCGCGATGGCCGTGTCAAGCCAGACATCGTTGCTCCAGGAACGAACATCCTGTCGACCCGGTCCTCAGCCGTTCAGAGCAGCAATGCTGGCTGGGGTGCGTGGACGGCCAGCAACCGGTATATGTTCAACGGGGGGACCAGCATGGCGACGCCCCTGGCTGCAGGCGCAGCCGCCCTGGTCCGCCAGTACTTAAGGACCGTGAAGCGACGCTCGAACCCCTCAGCGTCGCTGATCAAGGCGACCCTGCTCCACGGCGCAGCCTACCGCCGGTATCGTCATGAGCCCGCCGGCGAGGGGTTGTATGATTGGGCGCAGGGTTGGGGACATGCTGATCTGAAGTCGAGCCTGCAACCACCGGGCCCGGTGAATGTGCGATGGTACGACCAGCGTGCAGGCCTGAACACCGGGCAGAGTTGGCGGTGGTCCTGCGCGGTGAACGATGTGAGTGTGCCGCTGGCGTTCACTCTCGTGTGGACGGATTATCCTGGGAGTCCCGGCACCTATCCGAACCTGGTCAACGACCTGGACCTGGTGGTGACCAGTCCATCAGGTGCGACCATTTACGGGAATTCGCGATCCGGCGCGCCCGGCGGCGCGCCGGATCGCGTTAATAATGTTGAGCGCATCGTAATTGCACGGCCGGAACCCGGACGGTATCGCATCCGGGTGCGCGCGTTCAACGTGCCCAGTGGGCCCCAGGATTTCAGCCTGGTATATTCGGGGGGACTCGCTTAGCCGCGACGCGTGCTTCGAACTTCGCCAGGTCGATCACCGCGCGCTCGTGCAATCCCTCGCCAATGAGATCTATCCCATCGTGGGCGGAGACTTTGAATAGCAGGCGCCGGCCTTCGACGGAGACCAACTCAGCCCGCGCCGTGACCGTTGCCCCTACTGGCGTTGCTGCCAGGTGGCGGACATCTACGCTCGTCCCGACCGATTGCTGGCCGGGCGCCAGGTGGGGCTCCAGGCCATTCACCGCCGCGTGCTCCATCAGGCGCACCATCTCGGGCGTGGCAAATACGGCCACAGCGCCGCTGCCCAGGTGTTCTGCGGTCAGTTCTGTTGCAACGGTAACACTGGCCTCACCGGTCAAGCCGATGGGGAATGGTGTATTCGCAGGCATTGTCTCTCACCTATCATGCCGGTGCAGGGCTCGGGGAGGGCGTCGTGCTGGGACGATCGGGCGCGGGCGCGTTACCCCGGCTTGGCGAGGTGTTTTCCGCGGTGTCGGCCGGCCCTGGCTTGCGCGGGGGTATGCCCGGCAGTCCCGTGAAGAACGCCTCAAACTCCGCCGCGTCCAGCGTCTCTACTTCCATCAGCCGTTTCGAAATCGCCCGCAGCAGGTCCTGGTGGCGCGTCAGGATGTCTTTGGCTCGATCGTACGCCTCCGTGACGATCCGATCTACTTCTTTGTCAATCTCGCGCGCAACCTGTTCCGAGTAGTTGCGTTGCTCGCCGATATCGCGGCCGAGGAAGATCATCTCATGTCGCTGGCCGAAGACCATCGGCCCCATCTGCGGACTCATGCCATACTGGGTCACCATCGCACGCGCAATCTTGGTTACCTTGTCCAGATCATCGACCGCGCCATTGGTAACATCGCCGAAGATGAGCTGCTCTGCCATCCGGCCGCCCAGCATCGCGCTGAGATCATGCTCGAACTTCGTCTTGCTGACCAGCACGCGGTCATTCTCCGGGAGTGCCATGGTGTACCCCAGCGCCATGCCGCGCGATACGATGCTGATCTTGTGCACCGGGTCGCATTTGGGAAGCATTCTTCGCACCAACGCATGTCCCGCTTCGTGGAACGCGATGATTTCCTTTTCCTTCAAGGATATGATGCGGGAGCGCCGTTCTGGGCCGGCGATGACGCGCTCGACCGCTTCCTGCAGTTCCGGCATGCCGATCGCGCGCTTGTTGCGCCGCGCGGCCAGGATCGCTCCTTCGTTGACCAGGTTCTCCAGGTCTGCACCCACGAAGCCCGGCGTCCCGCGCGCAATCGTCTCCAGGTCCACGG
>CAYLZG010000002.1:0-48309 GCA_964387985.1 uncultured Anaerolineales bacterium
GCCTTCTTCTGGCGGAAATCGCGTCCGCAGTGAGGATGCGAAGAGGCGCGCCCGCAGCAGAGGTTCTTGCGCGGCGCGCCTCGCTTCTCCATCATTCCATACAGACCGAGCGCTGGCTCACTCCATGGTGCGTTCCGGACCCTTGTCGCGCCATGCGTCGATGAACTTGCGAATCCGCTCCTCATCGAAAGTGTCCATCTTGTCCAGCCAGCCCCAAGCCGTCAGTGCGATCGCGGCGTCCTTGTTTTGTCTCGGCACGATAGTCACCTTCCAGCCGTCGTACGCGTTGAAGATGCTCCGCAGCTGTTGCTTCGTCGTATCGCAGTCGGTGAGCCGGCTGCAGTCGTAGGAGATCACGATGTGCCCGTGTTCGAGATTATGGACCAGCATCTCATCGAGTTGTGGCGTTTCGTAGAACTCTGCGTCCACCGTGTCGACGTAATGCGGGCCAGAAGTAGGTGGGTCAGAATTGTACGCTGCATGGACCTGGCCCCTTGCGATGTGATCCGCTCCCTGGATCGGAATGCGTTCGCCAGGTGCACCGGCCAGCGCGACGTTCGACTGGACCAGCAGTGCCAATCCCACGATGACGCCGATGGCCACAAGTGCCCCGCCCAGCCACGTCAGATTCCGATACAGCCTCTGGTTCTGCCGGCTGGACGTCTTCCTTGTTACTGATTCACCCTTGGGCGTCGTCGACCTGCGTTTGGCCATGACTCCTCCTGTCGAAGGAATTTCTATATTTTATAAATAACAATATAGGTAAATACCTTACCATTGCCTTAAATGGCTCGTCTGTATACAATGATCCGAAATGGCCCATTTCGCGTCCGGGGCGGACTTCACGAAGAGATGACTCAATCAGGAGGCTCCCCATGCAGAACGGAAAGAAGGTGGCAGTTGTCCTCAGTGGCGGCGGCATCCGCGGGCCGCTGCAGGTCGGCGCGCTCGAATCGCTGCTCGCACACGGCATCGAGCCGGACATGTTTGTCGGAACGTCCGCTGGCGCACTCAATGCGGGCTTCCTGGCTGCACACGGCCCGACACTGGACAGTATCCCTCGGCTGAAGGATGCCTGGCGCTCGGCCACGCGCGATGTCGTCTATCCGGGCAACATCTTCACCATTGCCGGGCGCCTCGTGTCTGGCGATGATGGGCTTTTTCCGACTCAGGGCATGCGCAGGCTGATCCAGAGCCACCTCCCGCCTGGCGTGCGCACCTTCGGCCAGCTGAAGGCTGAGTGCTATCTGTCGGCGGTGGATCTCATCAGCCGCAAGCTGTTCGTGTTTGGCGATTTTCCTGAGGCGCCCTTGATTGAGGGCATGATGGCGTCGAGCGTGATCCCTGTGTTGCAACCCCCCCTGATGTATGCCAGCAAGCAGCTGGTGGATGGTGGCGTGCTGGCGGAGGTGCCGTGCAGCATTGCCATGGATCGCGGCGCGCAGGTGATCTATGCGGTCAACCTCGGCGCCGGCGAAGCACCGGGCGATCCGGTCAACGGCCTGTTCGATATCTTCATGCGCACCGTGGAGACCTGGCTCGTGCAGACTCTCTATGCCGATCTGCAGCGCGCCAGAGCTAATCCTGCGATCGAACTGCATCATGTACAGATCGGCGCGTTTGCAGATTTGCCTTTCAACGACTTCGAGCACATTGAGGAGCAGTTTGAGGCCGGTAAGCAGACCATGGACCTGTATCTGGCGGTGCCTGAGCCCCGGGAGGCGGTCATGCCGGAAAGCGCGGAGGCGGTACGACCTGAAGAGGTGGGCGGCATGCGGGAATTCATCCTGCCGCGCTAGTGCGCCGGCAATCACCACATGGTCGCAGAGGACACGGGGCTATCAGGGCACTGTGTCCTCTTTATCTGGCTGGCTCACCGCACTGCGCTGGATTGCCGTGCGCGATGGCAGCAATGCCCCCAACTCACCCGGAGATGTCCCGCACGAGCGTGGGGAGGGCTTCGAGGCGCTCGATCTCGCGGAAGCGCCGGTTAAGAGCCTGCGGCAGGTCGGCATGTTCGTGCGACCAGAGGATGCGATAGGGAACAAATACGCCCCAGCCGCCCAGCCTCAGGACCGGTATGATATCGGACTTGAGTGAATTGCCCACCATCAGCACGCGAGCCGGGTCCAGGCCGTGCTTGGCGAACAGCTGTTGGTATACCTCGTCCGTCTTGTCGTTGACGATCTCAACGAACCGAAAGTACTTCGCCAGCCCGGAGCGGTCCAGTTTGGACGCCTGGTGCCCCAGGTCGCCCTTTGTGATGACCATGAGCGGAAAGTCGGCTGCAAGTGCCGCCACCGCTTCTTCGACGCCATCGAGCAGATCCACTTCGGCTGCGAGCATGTGCTTTCCCGTCGCGAGCAACGTTGCCACCTGGCCCGAGGTCAGCTGCTCGTGTGCGAGATCGATAGCCGCTTCGATCATGGAGAGGACGAAGGCTTTCACGCCGTAACCATACAAGGGCAGGTTGCGGATTTCCTTTTCGTGCAGTGCTGCGAGTGCTTCCTCAGAACTCACATAAGCGGCCATGAGCTGTGCGAACCGCTCCTGTGCGGCAGCATAAAGGTTTTCGCTATGCCATAGTGTGTCATCGGCATCAAACGCAATGAGGTCGATGGCCCTTCTGTCGCTCACGCTGTGTTCCTTCCCCGCGTTGATTCAGCTGATCCACACCGCGCCTGTGGTCCCGGTGATCTTCCAGACGCCATCGGTGCGCTCCAACACGTAAGTCTGTCCGCCCGCAGCCAGCATGCCCACATAGATGCTTGCAGCAACGTGGACCGTGCCGTCGTCCTGAACGCGTATGTTCCCCACAGTGATGATCGCACCATTGCCTTGGACCGCGTTTTGCTCATTGCGCGGTGCTTCGCCCGCAGAAGCGATCCACTTGAATTGTGCAGACAGGTCGGTGAGCGCGGCGAGGGTGCCCTGCTGAACTGGCGCCGCGACTGAGCGAGCCTTGCTGACGTAGGGGATTGCGCCTGTTTCGGCGTCGTCGACTGCCAACAGGTATACGGATGTGAAGTTCCCCTGACCGCCGAAGGTGTCATCGACGGTGTAGACCTGCCTGATGACTGCCGTCAGGATCCCGGTTTCATCGATCGGCGCCTCGCCGGTTGAGCCGGCCGGCACAACCGGCCGTGTCAGGGAGGAATCCGCCGATATCCAGCAGTGGCTAACCGTGTCATCCGGGCAAGCTACACGCCACCATGTGCTGTCGCGGCTCACGCCTGTCACGCGCACCTGCTGGCCGGCCGCGATCGTCTCCGTCACCTCGAATTGCTCGCCGGGCCCCTGGCGGAGGTTGACGACTTCCAGTGTGTCTACAAGCTGAACCGGCGTTGCTTCCGCCCACTGTACGAGCAGATCAGAGGCGAACTGGAGTATGCCGGCCCTGTCTGCCTCGGACTCTGCGCGGGCGCCGCGGCCTGCCAGCAATCCGCGGATCGTCATCGCGTCGGCCACCGCGTCATCCTTCTGCTCGAACGTCAGTTGAGCGAGCTGGTCTATCCAGCTGTAGAAGGTGGTCAGTTCGCTGCTCGTCAGCCGCCGCCAGGCTGGCGCGGTCTCTGGCTCGTCCTTGCACGACCGCAACGTCGCATGCCCGTCAGTTCCGACGGTGAGGTCATCACAGAAACCGGCGATACCACCCTCTCGATGCCAGGCCAGGCCATACTGAGCCACACCTGGTCCCGCCTTCACTTCCTGCGCTACCAGGCTTGCCCATTCAGCGATCATCCGCTGCTCGGCAGCCGTTGGCTCGATCGGCCCCGTTCCTGCAAAGGTCACCTTGCCTACCGGTGTACTCGCGCCAAAGGAACTGTAGATCCGCTGGATATCTGCGAGTTGCTCCAGCCGGTTGGAGTCTCCTGGAAATTGGCCGGAAGCCATTTCTTCCCCGCACGCACCGAACATGACGCCTTTGAGATCCATCCGAGCTTCGAAGCATCCATCTGCAACGCTGCGCAAGCTAATAATCGGGGCGTTGGGAGTCTCGCCTGCCGATGGCTCGCCCGGGTCCTGCGCACCGGAGGTCTCCACACCGGCCTGTCGCTCGCGGCGGATATTCTGTCCCGTCTCGTCCGTATGGTAGATAATCTGCTGACCGTCCGCGTCCAGCACGATCCGGTAGCCGGGCGTGACCACCTGCGCACATAACTCGAGCGGATCAGGCACGCCCAGGCAAGGGTCCGGCCAGTCCACCTTCTCCACCGAGACGATGCGCACGCTGTCCAGTCCCAGTCCCAGCTCAGCTGCAGCCGCGGATCGCACCTCGAACACTGCCGCGGGAGCTGCGGGATCGCGCGACTTCTCGAGGGCGAGCACCACCTGGCGGCCAGACAGATCGGAGCGATACTCGTACTCCTTGCCGCTGGCTTCGAGAATAATCTGATAGCCGGGAACGATTGCTTGAGTACACATCATTCCTGGCTTCTCGATGCCCAGGCAACCGTTAGGCCAGTCGACCTGCTCCACAGACACAACCCGAATGTCCTCAACCCTCGTGCCGAGCTCTTGGGCAAGCGCCTGCCGTGCCGCGTTGGCAGGCGCGGCGTTAGCCAGTGGCGGCGCCTGCGTCAGAGACGGGAGGGGAGCCGGAGTCAGGGCTGCCGGAGGTGGCTGGTCTGTCGCGGACTGCACCGGCGAAGGCGCGCTGGTGGCCGGCGGAGCCGTAGGGATCGACCCGGATGAACCTCCCAGCAGGGGTGGCAGGTTCGCGCACGCCGATAGGGTGAGCGCTGTGATAATTATGATAGGCACCAGCGCAGCGCCTCTGATGGAATGTCGTCTGTCCATATTGCTCGTTCTCCTTCGGATAGTCAGCATTCATTAAGGACGCAGCCAATTTGCCGTCAGTTCCACGAGCGTTACTTCTGAATTTCCACGATCACGCCCTCTTCAGCCCAATCATAGAGCGCCTTGGCATTCTCGCTGTTGACCAAGATGCATCCATACGTTACGCGCCTTCCCAGATCTTTGGTCCAGAGCAGTTGTCGCCGGTCGCGGCTTGGAAATCCGTGAAAACCGTTCATGAACTCCTGTCCGGGCACCGGGCGGTAGATGCCCATGAACCAGGGCATGTAGAGATCCCAGTTCGCAGCGTAGGCCATTTCCTCGTGGGTTTGGATCTGATATATCCCCGGCGAAGTGGGGCTCGAGTCCATTCCTGTGCTGGCTTTCCAGTCCCATTTGAGTTCGCCGTTTTCAAAAGCCTGCATCGTCTGTTTGCTGATGCTGACGACGATTCTCTTGTTCTCGACCACCGGTAACGGTGTCAGTACATCAGGTGACGGAATTGTAATGTGAGCGCCGGCCATGAGCATATCGATACCCGGATTGGCCAGCATCAGGTAGGGGTAGGGGAAGCCATAGTCATACGCGATACTCGATAGCGTTTCGCCCTGTTGAACAACATGCTCGCGCTCTCCATGGCTCACCCTCAAGCTGACGCTGCCATGCTGTTGCCGGAAAGCATCTGCAAGGGCAGGCGCAGCAACATCGGGATCGACATAACGCTCATCACCGAAGGTGGCATTCTGGTTCGCGAGGTACTCGCGCACCCGGGTCTCATCCACTGACCATGCCAGGTTCTTCTGTCCGGTCCTCTCGTCCAGGCCCTCTCCGATGCCTACCCACCGCCCCATCTCAACCGGCTGCACAGTCCAGGCACTTTCCTCGTCGCGAATCGGGTCGGAAAGCTGGATGTCGATCGGGTCAGCCAGTAGGGGGGTGATCTCGTCGACGAGGCCGCTGACGTCGCTGATCGCCGGCGCCTGATCGACGATCGGCAGGGCGAAGCGGAGCGGCACGTTCTGTGGTCGGGCGAGAGCGACCTCCCAGGGATGTGATTCGAGCGTTGTCAGCAACGCGCCCACATCCAGAACGCGGCCAGCCTGGGCGGAAGTCGTCTCAACCTGGCCGTCGATGACGGTGACGCCGGCGTTCTGCATTGGGATATCGATCTGTCCCGCCAGTGTGCGGACTGTCTCGGTGGCCCTGCTGCGGTCGAAGTGCCAGGAAGCACTCATCGTGGTCGGCTCAGCGTCGATGGGCACCAGCCCGGAGGATGCCAGGATTCGGCGCGCCGTGGGCAGAAGCGAACTGACGCCCATCTCACCGCGTCCCTGCTGGTACGCGTTCTCGGCTACGGCCTCGGCATCCAGGATCACGCCTACTTGTTCGGGTGAGAGCGTCCAACTCTGCTCACGTCCGTCGAGGATTATCTTTCGGTTCTGCCATTCAGACCTGAGCATCTGGGTGGCTTCAGAACGCGTTCGCCCTCCCAGATCCTGGCCGAGGGCGTTGACGCCCGACAGAATCACCTCGCCCTGGTAGATACTGGCTAAAGTAAGCACTAGCACAGCGATCAACGCCAGAATCAGGAGCCAAAAGATCATGAACAGCCAGGGGGCAGCGCTGGAACGCGGCTGCCGGCTCGATGTCGTGGAAGTGTTCTTGGTTGTGGTCATGGCGCCTACCGGTGGTGATATCAGGATGATACTGCGCGCTGACAGGCTTGGCGCAGTATACTCTGATGACGCCATTCACACAACATTTGCTCCACGCGCGTGACATAATTTCTGAGGCGGCCTTTTTTGGTGATAGAGGACCGAAATCAAAAAAAGGATGGCGTCGCCTAATCGCGCGATGCCATCCCCAGAAGTGCAGCGGTTACTTACTTAGTGTGTTGTTCGTGTGAGGTACTGAGCCCGCTTGACCCAGCCATTCACCATGGCCAGCGCGGGAATTCGGCCGACCAGTTTTTTCTCTTCGTTGGCCTGGTTCAGGCGTTCCCGCAGTTCGTCAGGTGCGATGCCGGCAAGATCACGGGCACTATGAACGCCGATCTCCTCCAGCAGGGCGATGTAGGCATCGCCAATGCCCCGAATCCGTTCAAGATCCGCTCGATGTGATAGCTTCACCAGGTAACTGCGATCGACGCCGGTAGCCTTCGCCAGCTCCGTTATCCCTGTCGGAGAACCACAAGCGGCCAGTAGTTCATCGGTGTACTTGATTCCGCGCGCCTTCAACTTTGTCTCAGCGTCGCCCACCATTCCGTACAGCTTGTTTAGCATCATGCTCATGCAACCATTCTCCTCGAAGAGCCACTGGAATCGTCCTGCGAAATTGATGCTTTGATCATAATGCGTCCGAATTAAACACCGATGAAATCTATTGCAAGATAAATTAACTTTCATTCAGGTGGTGCAGCAAAAAAAGCCCGCCGCCCAAAATGCCTGGGGCGGCGGGCTCCATGTGAGCTCGATGTTCAGTTTTCTTCGGGCGGCGCTATTCTCGCGTGAGATGCGTCAGGATGAGCCAGTCCAGCTCTTCATAGTCCCGAGCTTCGATCAGCGCCTGCACCTTGGCACGATCGAGGGCGCGGCTCAGCTTCACCAGCCTCAGGAACATGGCCAGTGAATTGCGGAGATGCTTGGTTGCCAGCTCCGCGGGTTGAGTGCGCAATGCCTTCACGTCCATGCCTACCATGCCGATTTCCCAGAAGCGGTTCTCATCGAGCATGCGGACCTGGTTGAACGCCCGGCGGACATCTACTGCGGCAAACGAGCGGTCCTGATCGAACTTCAGGCCGTTCTGGTCGTTGAGGTGAACGCTCCACAGCTTGCCGAAGGCCATGGCGAACCCGATTTCATCGGCCGGATCCAGGCCTGCGAGAATGGAGTGCGCCGATTCCATCAACACACCGACACGTTTTGGCTCGTTTGACAGCAGCCCCAGGGCAAGCGCATGGCCCATGGTCGGGATATAGGCCAGATCCATCGGCTCGTTTGGCTTCGGTTCGATCGCGATGCGCAGATCTTTGTCGTACGCAAGCAGCGTGTTAATGGCGTCGAGCAGATAATGCGCGGACTTGCCCACGTCTTTCGACTCGCGCATGTAGGTGCCCTCGCGTGCCAGCCACAGGACCATCAGGTTGCAGCCCAGCTCGCGTGCGATGTCCGCCGCGATCTTGGATCGCTCCAACGCATACTTGCGTTCTGCAGGAGAGTTGGAAGTGAAGCCGCCATCGATCGTCTTGGGGTTTTCCCACAGGCGGGGCGCCACAAACTCGGCTACCAACCCGTGGTCCTCCAACAGGTTCCGCACCTGCGAGGCTGCGCGGCCGATCTGTGCCGGGCTCATCTCGTCCAGATTCGGCACGGCATCATCATCGTGAAATTGCACTGCGTCGTATCCCAGCTCCTTGTAGAGCTGAAGCTTCTGTGCAAAGCCCAACGATGGCCGCACATCCGGACCGAATGGGTCGCCACCCTCATGGATGTTCCAGGGGCCAAAGGAGAACTTGTATCCGTACTTCTCCATCAAACCTCCATTAGTTCAATATGCCGTGCGGAGCACGGAACGGTGTCGTCTAGTACTTGAGATCCACGATCCGGCGCGTACTTGCAGATTCGAGGATGCCATCGCAGATCACTGCATTGCGGTAGCCATCCTCGAAGGTGGCGCCGAACGGCGCGACGTCCTTGTCATTGACAATGCAATCGAGCAGATGGTTGATCTCATGCACGAACGAGTGCTCCCATCCGATGATGTGACCGTGGGGCCACCAGTTGCTGATGAACGGGTGGTACCCTTCGCTCACCAGAACTCTATGCCAGCCTTGGGTTTCCTTGGGTTCATCGTCGATCCAGAAGACCTCCAGCTCGTTCAGGCGCTCGAGGTCGAAGCGGATCGAGCCCTTCTCGCCGTTGATCTCCCAGCAGTTGTGGTTCTTGTGGCCTGCTGCGAAGCGACTGGCCTCGATCGTCCCGATAGCGCCGTTGTCGAATTCGAAATTCGCTACGAACGCGTCATCTACATCCACTTCCCATGGCGTTCCATCGGGCAGGTAGCGCGTGGGCGTGAAGGTCTTGGTCATGGCCTGCAGGGTCTTGACCTCGCCGCAGAGGAAGCGGCTCAGGTCGATGATGTGAGAGCCGAGATCACCCAGTGCACCGCTGCCGGATACACTCTTCTGCAGCCGCCAGATCTGGCCTGTGTCGTAATGCGGCATGATCCATTCCTGGAGGTACATCGCCCGGAAGTGATAGATCCTGCCCAGTTTGCCACTGCTGATCAAATCATAGGCAAGACGGATGGCAGGCACAAACCGGTAGTTGTAAGCCACCATGTGCTTGACGCCTGTCTTCTGTACTGCCTGCCACATCCGGTAACCCTCTTCGGCATTACGGGACATGGGCTTCTCGCAAAGTACGTTCTTGCCTGCCTCTGCCGCAGCGATCGTTGGCTCCGCATGCATGTCGCCTGGACCACCGTCATCGAAGAGCTGGATCTCGGGATCTGCGACCAGCTGCCGCCAATCGGTGTAGTACTTCTCGTAACCGTAACGACGCGCGGCCTCTGACACGCCTTCTTCGTTGCGTCCCGCGATCGCAACCAGCCGGGGCATGGCAACGGGCGGGTACATGATGTACGGCAACTTCTTGTATGCGTTGGAGTGAGCTTTGCCCATGAAGGCATAGCCGAGCATTCCGACGCCTACGACCGGGGCTTCGCCCTCGGCCCTGGCTCCTGCCATCTTGGTGAAGGATTGTTCGCCCATCGATACTCTCCTGAAGGCTGAACAAACCAGGCTCCAGACGGAACCTGGTCTGTGTTAGCAAACATGCTACTTGTTAGACGCGAATGCAGCATCAAACGCCACGCCGGACGGGGTTAGGTCAAGCCGGCGGCACATGGCCAATGCCTCAGGCGCACCCTGGTCGCGGTTCATGCCATTGTCTTCCCACTCGACTGAGGCAGGTCCCGTGTACCCGACATCATTGAGGGCGCGGAAGACGCGCTCAAACGGAACGCCGCCGCGACCCGGTGACACGAAATCCCAGCCCCGGCGATGATCGCCGAAGAAGAGGTGTGATCCCAGGATGCCGCTGCGCCCATCCAACGTGCGAATCGACTCCTTGACGTGCATGTGGTAAATCCGGTCGGCGTATTCATAAACGAAGCCGACCGGGTCAACCATCTGCCAGTACAGGTGGCTAGGATCGAAGTTGAATCCAAACGCCGGCCGCCTGCCGATTGACTCCAGCACCTTACCGGCCGTCCAGAAGTCATACGCGATCTCGGATGGATGCACCTCCAACGCGTACTTCACGCCCACCTCGTCGAACACGTCCAGGATCGGATTCCAGCGATCCGCGAAGTCCTTGTATCCGTCCTCGATCATCGAGGGCGCGACTGGTGGGAACATGGCCACAACCTTCCAGATCTTCGAGCCGGTGAAGCCATTGACTACCTTGACCCCAAATTTCGCTGCGGCCCGAGCGGTCTTTTTGACCTCTTCGGCAGCACGTTGGCGCACCCCCTCCGGGTCGCCATCGCCCCAGATATGTGACGGCAGAATGCTCTTGTGGCGCTCATCGATCGGGTCGTCGCACACGCACTGTCCCACAAGATGGGTGCTGATAGCCCAGCATTTCAGGCCGTGCTTGTTCAGGATATCCCAGCGGCTCTGCACGTAGCCATCTTGCTCCAGCGCCTTGTCAACTTCGAAATGATCGCCCCAGCAGGCGATCTCAACGCCATCGTAGCCGAAGGCCTTAGCCTTTTCGCAAACCGTGTCGAACGTCAGATCGGCCCACTGGCCGGTGAAGAGTGTAATGGGTCGTGGCATCAGTTTTCCTCCTTGGGAATGGTGCGACTTATCTCTCAAGCGCAGTTTAGCGGTATACTCCGTACTCTCTGGTGAAGTCGAACATCGCCTTAAGGTTTTCCGGCTTCGCTTCATCCAGCATCACCGCGGCATCCATGATCAGGCCAGGCTTCCCCTTGGTATAGTCGATGATCCGTTTGCAGTAGGCCTTCACATCGTCTGGCGTGCCGCCCAACAGCATGACATTGGGGACGTTGCCCATGAGGCAGACTTGTCCGCCGAGCACATCCCACGCGCGTTCGAAGTTCGTATTGGAGAGGTGGTAGATGATCTTCCCGGCCGGTATGTCAGCGATGTGCTCCAGCCGGCTCTCAAAGTCCGCCTCCCAATAGATCACCGGAATGATCCCCTTATCGATCAGCGCCATCAGGCCCTTGCGGAGATAGGGCCAGTAGAACTCTTTAAACTGGGCGTCCGACATGAACTCGCGGGTCGACTTGTGGACCCAGGTCCAGGTGAACGGCAGCGGCGCGCCTGCGGCGCCCGAGCCGTACTCGATGAATATCTTCGTCGCGACTTCCAGCGCATCGTGCAATTTGCTGGGGCGGCGTCGCATGTCGGCCAGGATGTTGCGGGTGCCGCGCAGCGTGTCGCCGATGATGTCGAATGGCGGCCAGTCCCATGCGGCGAAGGCGAGGGGATAGCCTTTCTCCTTGAGTTCGCCCCAGTACTGCACCTGATGGCCCCACCACTCGTTGATCTCCCCGGCAAACTTCGTCAGCAGGCTGAAGGTCTCCTGCATCTCAGGCCCCGCAATCGCCCCGATGTTCATCCATCCCGTCCACATGAAACGTCGCCACGGGGGAAGCTGGGCGAAGCCTTGTAGCGCCGTGAACTGCCTGGGCGCCCACTTGCCGAACATGAAGCCGGAAGGGTCGTAGACGAATTCATCGTATTCGTCCGCGGTCATGTACTCGCTGTCGATGTACTGGTACATTACGTCGTCGGCCAACCCGTGACCCGGCCACTTGAAGGCCTTCCAGCCAATCGTCTCCATCGCTTTGGCCGGATAGGCGAAGATGGGGCCGAAGTCCACGTCGGGTTGGAAGTAATCGAGGAATTTGTGGCAGGCCGCCCGCGCCAGCGCGTAATCGTTCATTGCCTGCTTGAACGTGATGCCGCCGAACTGGTAGGGGTACTTCTGGAACGGTCCAAACACCGGGATTCGGTCGGGCTGCTGGCACTTGGCCGCCGCGAGGACACGGGCCTGACGCTCGTTGTAGAGTTCCTCAGGTGATTTTTCGGTCATGATGGGTCTCCTCCCCGTGAGCTCGGGATTATGCCGTCCAGCTCTTGGCGAGCTTGACCGCGGCCGCGGCATCTCGTCCATAGGCATCGGCTCCGGCGTACTCAGCAGCCTGCTCATCCATGATGGCGCCGCCGATCATGATCTTGACTCGATCGCGCAGCCCGGACGTCCGGATGGCATCCACAGTGCGTTTCATCTGATCAAATCCGAGGGTCAGGAACCCACTCATCCCGACGATGTCAGGATTGACTTCCCGAATCTTGGCGACGAAGACCTCAGGCGGTACATCGACCCCAAGATCGTGAACCTCAAAACCGTTGACGTCCAGCATGAAGGACACGACATCCTTTCCGATGTCATGGATGTCACCGGCAACGGTGCCGATGACCACCTTTCCATGCTTCAGCGGCTGGGCAGCTTGGGATCGCAGTTTTGGCTTGACCATGTCGCCGATTCTCTGCATCATCTCGCCTGCAATGATGAGTTCGGGAAGATAGTACTCCTTCTCATCAAAGCGCTGGCCGACGACGCTCATTGCTTGGCTGGAAGCGTCGAGGATAAGCTGTGGATCCTCGCCCGCGTCCAGCATGGCTTGGACGAGGCTGAATGCCTCATCCTCATTCATGTCGGCGATTGCCGTCACGAGTTTTTCCTTCATTGCCTTAGCTCCCTAAGTGTCTATGGGTCAGGCCAGTGTGGAACTTCGGATGTCGGACGGTCTCGTTGCTCCCCATGGCTGAACCGGCCTGGCGGGCCTCCGGATATGTTCAGCCTAGGCCATCAGTTTCTTCAGGAATGCGATGCCGTCTACGCCGAGGCCATCGGGGGTAGACGCAAGCGGGCGCCACACTGCTGCAGCGCGGGCGATTTCCTTCACCTCGGTGGAGAACGACTCGATAACCATCGCGCCGTCATAGTTGATTTTCTTCAGGGCTGCACCGACCTCATCCCAGGCCACATGTCCGCTGCCTGGTGTGCCGCGGTCGTTCTCGTTCGCATGGACGTGCCACAGCTTATCGCCTGCCATCTCGATGGCTTTGCCCAGGTTTTTTTCTTCGATATTGGCGTGGAATGTGTCGATCATCAACCCGACTGCAGGGCTGCCCGTCAGGTCCACCAACTCCAGGGCTTGCTCGATCAGGTTGATGAAGCTGGTCTCGAAGCGGTTCAAGGGCTCGAGGGCCAGTTTGACGCCTTTCTGCTCGGCGTAGTCGCCTGCCACACGCAGGTTCCTGGCTGTACGTGCCAGGTCTTCCTTGCGCATCTCCGGCGTCTGCTGCCACTGGCGGCCCACTGCTGCATAAAGCGGCCCACCGAGGACCTGGCCCCCGAAGGCAGCAACTGCGTCGATGCAGTGTTTCAGATAGTCGATGCCGGCCTGTTGGATGGCCTCGTCCGGATGAGAGGGGTCGCGGTTGGCGCCCATCACCGCGCAAACGCTGCCCGCAAGTCCGGTGGCAGCGTAGGCTTCATGCGCCTTGCCGAGATCAACGTCGCCGATGCTTTCGATCGGAATTTCGACCAGGTCGAACCCCAGCGCCCTGGCATGCTTGAGCAGGTGCAGGTCCTTCGTCTGGAACGGCGAGGCCCAGATGAAGGTATTGATGCCGTACTTGATCATCTTGCTCTCCTCGCAGAGGCGACCGCCCGGTCGCCCCTGCGCTGAATCACTGTGCCCGGTGCAGATCAGGGTGTGATCTGCACCTTGATCGGGTCATCTTTGCGTGCTTTCAGGTCGACAATGGCCTGGCCCGCCTCACTCAGTGGCCGCGTTGTGGATACGAGCGGCTCCAGATTGAGCAGGCCTTCCGCAATCATGGCGATGGTCTGTGGCCACACGCCAGGCGCCAGCCAGGAAGCGCGAATCTGCTTGTCGGCCTCGTGGAAGGTGAGTGCCGGGACGTGGATCACGTCGGTCGATGCCGGACCGCCGAAGTGGACAAGGATTGCCCCGCCTGAGGTAATGTCGATCGCCTGCTCGAAGGCTTCGTTGGCGGCGGTCGGATTGATCGCGCGTTCGACCATTCTGCCGTGCGTAACATCGGCGATGGCGGCCTTCAGATCGTTGACGTAGTATGGCGACTGCGGATCTTTCGTATTGAACACGAAGTCAGCGCCCCACTTGCGGGCCTCTTCCAGGCGATAGTCGCGCGTGCCGATCATGATGACCTTGCCCGCACCGGTCTTCTTCGCGATCTGGGTCATCATGATGCCGATGGGGCCAGGACCGAAGATCGCGACCGACTGGCCTGGCACGATCTCGAGCTTATTCATCCCGTACACCGCGCAGGCCAGCGGCTCGATGAACGCACCCGACGCGTAGCTCACGCTGTCGTCCAGCTTGAAGAGGCCGGTGTAGCGTGACAGTACGTATTCGGCGAATGCACCATCTGCATTGACGCCCGGTACGTACAGATTGGCGCACAGGTTGGTGTGGCCGCTGGCGCAGTTATAGCAGGCATTGCAGTGCTGAACGGGATTGACGACCACACGGTCGCCGGGCTTGAAGAGTCCCATTCCCTTGGGGATCGCGCCGACCTCCACCACTTCGCCGGTGAATTCGTGGCCGAGGATGATCGGCATCTTGCCCGTCGGCATGTAGCCGAAGAAGTAGGACACATCGGAACCGCAGATGCCGCAGTTCTTGACCCGCACCAGGACGTCTGCATCGCCCACTCTTGGGAGGGGCATCTCCTGCATTTCGATCTTTTCCAGATCAGTCAAGACAGCGGCCTTCATCAATTCTGTCATAGTTGCTTCTCCTTAGGCGGGCAGATGGCTCAGCCGTGCGCGGCCGCGAGCTCATCCATGAATTTCTTTGCCGGGCCGGTGGCTTCCAGGGCGCTCGCCCAGAAGCACAGGTCGATCGGCCACCACTCGTCGTGGTAACCCGCATCCTCGATTGCCTTCACGATCTCACCGAAGTTCAGGACGCCCTGCCCGAACGGCGCGTGGGTCGAAGTGTGGCCATCGTGCAGCGTCTCGTCGCTGTCGATGAAGTGCACATGCTTGATCCACCCGGTGAGCATATGCGCGAATTGCACCACGCCGCCTGGCAGTATCTCCTTCTCGCCTGGCTGCCGCGCGCCGATCACAGCGACCATGTGTGCGTGGCAGGAATCGAAGAGCACGCCGAAGTTCGGGTGGCCCACTGCGTTGCACATGCGCACGATCTCGCTGGGCTTGTTGACAAAGAAGCCTGGTTCGAACTCCCAGATGAACTTGACGCCATGCTTCCCAGCGACATCTGAGGCAATTCGGAACAGATGCGCGGTCCGCCAGAAGGCCTTTTCGTAATCCGGTCCGAGGGGGATCTTGTCCGGATCGACGATAGTGTCGGTTCGTATCTTGTTCGTGCCAAGGATCTGGCAGATTTCCACGTGTTTGAGAACGACGTCGATGTAATCCGGCAGGCTGGCATAGGGCGGCGGGACCGCACCGAAATCTGCAGCGATCCCGGATACGCCGAGACCGTGATCGTCCAGCAGCTTCTTGACCTCGCGCACCTTGTTCAGGTCCGCAGCGTCCTCAAGTGACAGGTGAGGCGCAAAGATGCCCAGCTCCACGCCGTCGAACTTATACTCCTGAAGCTTCTTCGCGACCTCGGGCAGCGCAACCGGCTTGTCCGAGTAGCCACCCCAGATATACGCCCAGGTGCCAACGGATATCTTCTTAGCCATGAAAACCTCCTTGTTTGGATGGTGTATTACCCGTGATATGGCTGGATATAGGGTATGTCCAGATTAACGTCCGGCCCGAAGAACTTGAAGATAATCAGGTCCTCGGAACCCGTATTCTCGACCAGGAGCGGCCTGACCGCCGCATCGTGGCTGACGAGCAATTCATCGGAGCCGAAATTCAGTCCCTCGACGTCATAGCCTGCGTAGCGTCCTTTGCCGCGCCAGATGAGCACGTTGTGCACGCCCTTCTCGACGCTGTTGAACGTCTGGCCCGGCTTCACCACCAGGCGTTTGCCGCTGAATTTCGTGGTGTTGTAGTAGATCCAACTCTCTTGACCGCCGTCCTGCTTTGTCTCCTCGACCGGTACAGGCGGCATGTGACGGTTTTCGTAGAAGAATGGATCGCCGCTGATCTCCCAGTCGATCTGTTCCAGGATAGCCCGTTCGCCCTTCGTGGCGCGATCTTCGGGAGTCACGTCCTTGAACAGCAGGTCTTTTGAGATCACCTTGCCCGCGTTGAGGGCCTGCAGCATGGCAAAGACGTCGGAGTCCTCCTGCAATTCGATCGTCAACGCGGTGCCGGGTGCGTGTAGCACGCCCGAGGGCAGATGGAACCCTTCGCCGCGTACATTGAGATACGCGCGCGAGTGTTGCAGGATCAGATCATCCTTCCAGTCCTGCATGTACGGCAGCAGAAGGTCCTGCTTGCCCTCCCGGACGATGTAGGGGTGCACGCCGAAGAACGTTTCAGGGTGCGGCCCCAGGTCGACGTCTTCCGGGAAGTAGTAGGCTTCTTCTTTGGGGTTGCGGCCCAGTTTGGCCGCGTCCTTCTTCATCTGGTGGATATGGAACGGAATGCGTGCACCGAAGTCGTAGATCTTGGCCAGCCGTCCGAGACCCTTGTGAGCCCGGGCGTACTCGGCGCCCATGATCAGATCGCCGGCAGCTTCGACCGCCTCCGCCAATGTGAGGTCGTGTCCCTCGATCACCAGGTGGCTCAGGCCCTCGTCGGGCGGACCGACACGATTGTCAGCCCTGGTGGTCGATCCGATCCACCGCTCGCTGATCCAACCGCGCTCGCCGACGTCGTATTCCTCATCCTTCAGGCCGAGACGCTTGCCCGGCGGTAGGAAGTCCCGGGCTACCCATGCCGGTGTCATGCGTAGAATGCCGCCGCCCTTTTCCAGGGCGTCCTTCACGATTGCGCGTTTGTCGGTCTCAGTCATACCCTTGTTCCTTTGTCGTGGATTTATTGTGCCAGTTCTCCGAAGCGAGCCGCGATCGCCAGTGCAGGATCCACCGGCACGTGGGCATGTGCAGTGCCCTTCGGAGTGCTGATAGCCGGCGTGGGCCGCGGCTTCCTGCCCGCGAACTGCGGTAGCCATTCGGATTCGGCCTCCAGCATTTCCGTCGCCATCTCGCGCGTTTCCTTCAGGGTCAACGTTGCGCTGGTCAATGGATCCATCGCGCAGGCCAGCACAGCCTTCTCCGGGTCGCCGGTGATTCCAGCCTCCACCGCCAACCGCTGCACGTTGATGTTGGTCATGTTGAGCGCCGCGCATTGGGAAGGCAGATCGCCGACGATCGTCTGGTGGATGCCCGTGCGGTCCACGTACAGCGGTCCTTCCGCGCAGCAATCCGCAGGCAGATTGGTGATCATGCCGCGATTGATGACGTTCCCGTTCAGCTTGAAGGTCTTGCCGGTCTCCAGCGCCTCGATGATGTACGAGCCGTATTCGACACTGCGCCGTGGCAGCTCGGTAGGCTGGCCTGCCAGGATATCCTGGCCTTCGTACTTTTCGGCCACATACTTGCACCAGTTGTAGTATGCGCCTGTCTCACCGCCGAACCCGGGCTCGTCGCAATAGAGATCGAGGGCCTTCTGGTTCTTGCGGAACCAGGGCACATATTCCGAAAGATGGCCCGTCGATTCGGTCATGAAGTAGCCGAAGTGACGGAAGACTTCCCCGCGAACCTTCTCGTTGATGTAGTATTCAGGCTGTTCGAAACGCTCGCGCAGCTTGGGATACAGGTCGACGCCTTTGTGTGACAGCTTGAGGAACCATCCCATGTGGTTGATGCCCGCGCACAAGTAGTCGATCTCTTCCTTGGGCGTATCGACGTAGCCGGAGATAAGGTCTAGCGTGGTCTGGACGCCGTGACATAAGCCGACGAACTTTACACCCGTCGTTCCCAGGGTCCAACAGATCGTAGCCATCGGGTTGACGTAGTTGAGCACGTACGCGTCGGGCGCCACTTCCTTAATGTCTTGCGCCATTCCCAGGACGGTTGGGATGCTGCGCAGTGTACGGAAGATGCCTCCAGGACCCAGCGTATCGCCGATGCACTGATCGACCCCATACTTGTAGGGGATCTTGTAGTCGTACTCGAAGCCCTGCATGCCGCCCACCTGGAAGGTGGCGATCACATAGTCCGCGCCGTCCAGCGCTTCCCGACGATCTGTGGTTTTCCATACCTTGGCGGGCAGCTTGTTGTCCGCGATCACACGCCTGGCAAACGCCTCCACCTGCGAAGTACGCTGGGTTGAGGGCGCCATGAGCGCAAATTCCGTCTCCTCCAGACCTGGGGCGCCCAGTATATCGAGCATCAAGGTCTGGCAGAACACGATACTGCCCGCGCCGATGATCGCAACTTTTGCCATTCTTCAACTCTCTCCGATAGAAATCGCCGCGACCGTTCCTCTACCAACAAAGGCCTGCAAGGGGCAACCTTGCAGGCCTTTGCGATGCGTGCCTAACAAGGATCGGTCTGCTTGCCAGCGAGAGACAACGCACTGGCGAACCCGGGAGTGGGTCCGCCAATCTGCTGCTTACTGCTGGGTCTTCATGTACTCAGCGAGCTTCGTATCAAAGTCAACGAACATCTGTTCATTGGCCTTGAACTGCTCCTCGTAATAGGACAGCTGCCACTTGAAGGAATTCGCGGCGCGACCGGTTAGGTAGTTCTGCGTGTTCCACGGAACCGCCTCTCCGACGTTGTCCTTGGTGATCACGGCGAAGGGCTTGATCTGCAGGTATTGCACGAAGGGCTCACCCTTGAAGTGCCGCATGATCTGCTGGACCGCCAGGTCAGCATTCAGCGATGGCGGGTTCGGGACCGTGGCCATCTCCCTGCCGTCCTTCAGCCATTCCCACTCTTCTTCCTTGCCGTTGATGCTGACGACGACCTTGTCCTTGACACCCAGTTCGTCGAAGACCTGCAGGATCCCGCGGACAGTTTCGCCGTTGGCTCCGAAGATCACGTCAAACTCTTCACCGGAAGCGATCAGGTCCTGGGCGATGGGGATCGCCTTATCGCTCTGCCACTCGGAGCTCTTGAGGACCTTGCACTCCTCGTTGCCACCTTCGGTCAGGCCCAGGTTGAAGCCGACGATCTGGCCCTCTGCTGTGCCCTGCCCCAGGAAACCAGGGATCTGGACGCACTTGGTCTTGGGGTAGTTCTCGGCAACCCATTTACCGAGCTGGTAGCCCAGGATCACGAAGTTGTCTGTGACGTGGCCGGTTACATCGGTGCCCTCCATGAGCTCGGGCTTGCCGGCGATGAAGAAGATCGGCACCTTGGCGTCGTAGGCCGCCTTGATGGAGGCCGCGCTGCCGGCCGCGCCTGCGGTGATGACTGCGATTGCGTCAACGCCGCGGGCAACCAGGTCCTGCACGTTGGCCAGTTCCTTCTCGGGTTTGTAGTCCGAGTTCAGTTCGACGACGTTCATGCCCTCGGCCGCCGCGATCGCTTTAAGCGCATCGCCGAACTGGGCATAGTAGTCGTCCGGGCCGGCATTGATGAAGCCGATGGTCTTGCCCTTGACAGGGTCTGCTGCTGGAGCTGCAGGGGCGGCTGTTGGAGCTGCCGCCGGGGCCTGGGTCGCCGCGGCCGGAGCTGCGGGCGCCGCGGTGGGAGCGGGGGCACTGCAGCCTACGACTCCGAGGAGCACTGCAATGACCAGGACGATCGAAAGTGCCTTGTTCATGTGACCTTTCCTCCCTATGGTTTCTTGGTGCTTCAATCTGCCTACGCACGCACCGATGCGTTATCTATCTCAGCGGTCGCTTCTTTCCTCTCTGCCAACACCGTGGAGGAGGTTCGCACACCGCTAAAATAACTGAGTAAGACCGCGACGAGGATCAGTCCGCCGCGCATGATGTACTGCCAGTGTGGGCTTACGCCCAAGATGTTGAGTGCATTGGAGATGACCCCCAGCAGCAGGACGCCGATGAAGGTCCCCCAGATATTGCCTTTCCCGCCGCTAAGAGCAACGCCGCCGACAACGACTGCGGCGATCACATCGATCTCCTTACCCTCGCCCATCAACGGTCCTCCTACGCCTGTCCTGGACATCAACGCCAGGGTGGCGATAGCGACAAATAGACCGTTTAGGCCGTACAAGAGAAGCTTGAAGTTCTTGACGTTAATGCCGGCCAGGTAGGCCGCGTTCTCATTGCCGCCTACCGCGTACACCCGGCGGCCGAACTTCGTGTACTTCAATGCCAACCACATGATGATCGACAGGAGGATCAGCAGGAACACCGGGAGGCCGAGCCTCAGGTCCTGCGTGATATTGAGGTACGTCTGTCCAATGAACGTGAACTTGCCGGTGATGGTGATCTCGCGCCCATTGGTGATGAGGTAGGTGAATCCCTTGTAAATGGTCATAAATGCAAGCGACACGATGAATGGTTCCAGTTTGGTCCGGGAGATGATCAGACCCATGATCAACTGGAAGATGATAGCTACTGAGACAGCCGTCACAACCATGGCCGGTTCGCTGAAGCCGGCGGATCGGATCAAATAGGCTGCCCCCGTGCCGATGAAACACATCATCTGCCCGACGGATAGATCGATGCCGCCGGAGATCATGATCAGGGTCATGCCGATGGCAAGGATGCCTGTGGTGGAGATCTGCAGCAAGACGTTGGAGATGTTCATCGGCTTGACAAACGCCACCCTGGACAGATTTCCGTCTCTGACGACCAAGTATTCGACGAAAAACACGGCGACAAGAATGGCCACAAGCACCAACAAGGTCGGTGTGTTCTCCTGCCTCATCATGCGCCGCCAGTTGTTGCTGGTCCTCATAGAACATTCCCTCCAATCGAGTACTTCAGGATGTTTTCTTCGGTGATCTCGTCTTTCGGCACTTCGGCGGCGATGCGGCCATCGCGCATGACCATAACCCGATCACTCATGGAAATGAGTTCCGGCATGTCGGAGGAGATCATGATGATGGCCTTGTTCTGCAGGAGCAACTCAATCATCAGCTTGTAGATCTCCTCCTTTGCACCCACGTCGATGCCGCGGGTAGGCTCGTCGAAGATGAAAATGTCAGCTTGCGCGGCAAACCACTTTCCCAGAACGACCTTCTGCTGGTTACCTCCCGAGAGGAACAGGGCCTTCTGGAATACGCTGGGAGTGACGATCTTAAGCGTGTCGATATATCTCTGAGACACATTCACATCTTCTGATGGGATTGCAAAGGGTGAGGCCGAGCGAGCATAACTGGCAATCGGGATATTCTTGTCGAGGGAATGTTCTAGGAAGAGACCCGTCGATTGCCGGTCTTCGGTGATGTAACACATACCGTGCAGGATGGCCGCCAGAGGAGAGCTCATCCGAACCTTCTCGCCTCGGACGAAGAACTCTCCAGAAGTAGCCTTCTTGACACCGAACAGCAAGTCGGCGAGTTCGGTCCTTCCCGACCCAACCATGCCGGCAATCCCCAAAATTTCGCCGCGATGCACCCTGAGAGAGGCGTCGCTGACCCCGTTACCGCTGACGTTCCTGACCTCGAAGACCACATCGCCGATAGGCGCCTGTTGTCGTTGGTAGAAGAGAGACACATCCCGGCCGACCATGTCATGAATAAGGATCTGTTCGGTCAGGCCTTCTGCATCGTAGGTGTTGATGAGGCGTCCGTCTCGAATGACGGTGACCCGGTCTGCGATCCTGAAGACTTCCTCGATGTGGTGGGAGATATAGATGATGCTCAGACCGCCCTCTGCCAGCTTCTTGATGACACTGAGGAGGTGGTCTATCTCGGTCTGGCTGAATGACGCCGTGGGTTCGTCCAGGATGATGACTTTGGACTCCTGGATCAATGCCTTAGCGATTTCGACCGTCTTCTGCCCGCCGCTGCCCAGGTTCCCCACGATATCGTCAGGGGAGATGTTGGAATGCAGGTACTCCATCACTTCCCGTGTCTTTGCGACCATGCGGGGTCGATCGATCACGATTCCCTTGGTGATTTCTCTGCCGGCAAATACGTTTTCGGTCACGGATAACAGCGGGAAGAGGGTATGCTCCTGGTATATCGTCTGGATGCCCAGTTCCATCGCGGCGTGGGGGGTGAGCACCACCTTCTTCCCCTCGATGGAGATCTCTCCTTTATCAGGCGCGTAGGCGCCGGAGAACATCTTGATCAAGGTCGATTTGCCTGCGCCGTTTTCTCCGCAGATACAGTGTATCTCCCCCTTTCGCAGGTCGAAGTTGAAATCCTCAAAGACTCGTACGCCTGGAAAGGATTTGCTGATGCCCTTCATCTCAAGGATCAGTTCTTCGGGCATGGCACGCTCCTGCGGCTCTGTGTTCGGTCTGCTTCTTCGTATTTCAGCAGCAGTCATCGGGGGTCTATCCTCACTGTTTGGGCTGGCCGCGGTCAGCAATCTGAGGATGCTCGTCCACGAGCTCCATGGTGATGTGGGTCAAATCGTCCAGATCAAACGGGAAATTAAGATATGTGATTCTGTCGTCGGACTCCGGCCTCGATGGTTGTTCCGAAATGACGAGCACCGGGACTCGCCCCACGCAATCGCCGAGCGATGCCCGTGATAACACTGACACTAAGTCGTTGATCGGTGATATGGAGGCGACGATGATCAGGTCGGATTCATCCGTGACCGGGTTGGCATCTGGCCGGGCTGGCAGGCCTGCTGCAAGCCGGACTACGTGCACATGCGGGAGGACGCTGAGTTTCAGCTGAATTGCTGAATACAGCGCGTCGTAGTCGCAGAGGACTGAAATGAGTGTGCGCATCACGTCTGTCGTCGTTGCCAAGATGTGCTGTGCCCCAAAGTGTTGAAGTGAGAAGCCGCGTCTTCAGCCTGAAGACATCGGTGAGTATATCACCTCGATGTTCCAATTCTGTCACAAAGCTGCACGGAGTCATTCCAAGAGCGTTCCAAAGTAAACCGCCAGGCTGCCTATCCAATCAAGGCGTGCGGCAGGATGGCGGTCATTCTCGGGCGCGTGGGTGCCTGTCTGAGCCTACTCGGGCGGCAGGAATATGTAGCCCATGCCCGATCGCGTGTGGATGAACTTGGGGTTGCTTGGATCGGTTTCGATCTTTCTGCGCAGCCGGTGGATGGCCTGCCGGATCAACCTGTCGGCTTCTTCATATTCTGGTCCCCAAACCTTCTCGGTCAGGTAGGCCGGAACCAGGACGCGGCCCGGCTGCTTGACCAGCTCGCACAGCAAGCGGTATTCGGTGGGTGTTAGGGTGACTTCCTCGCCGCGCACGAACACGCGCTGTTTTGCCAGATCCACACGGAGTTCGCCGGCCTCGAAACAGGCATCCGATTGCGGCGCTTCGGTTAACTCGGCCCGGCGCAGTGCGGCGCGCACGCGCGCCAGAAGTTCAGGCACGCTGAAAGGCTTTGTCACGTAGTCGTCCGCGCCCGAGTCCAGGCCCAGCACCTTATCGGCTTCCTCCGCCATTGCCGTGATCATGATGATCGGCATCGTGGAGAACTCCCGGATGCGCCGGCACGCCTCGTAGCCGTTCATGACAGGCATCTTGATATCCAACAGGACCAGGTCGGGCTGCATATCCGCTGCCAGCTGCACAGCCTGTTGTCCGTCTGATGCGGTGATTACTTCGTAGTTTCTGGCTTCCAGGTTGGTTCGGATGGCCCAGACGTACCGGGGCTCATCCTCTGCCACCAGAATGCGGGTTTTCCTCATCTTGCTTCCTCACGCGCAAAGACCGGCAGCACAAGGCAGAAGGTGCTGCCCGCCCCGGGTTGGCTTTCGACCCAAATGCGTCCGCCGTGGGCCTCTACGATGCCCTTGCAGACGGCAAGCCCTAACCCCGCTCCCCTCATGCGCCGGGTCAGCTCGTTCTCGACACGGTGGAATCGAGCGAAGACCCTGTCCCATTCATCGGCCGGAATGCCAATGCCTTCATCGCTGACGGCAAGGTAGATCTGTTGATCGTCTTGATGCGCCTGTACGGTGATCTTACCGCCATCAGGGGAGTATTTGATAGCGTTATCCAGTAGATTCCGCAGCACCTGCTCGATGCGCTTGGCGTCTACGGAAGCCAGCAGGGACGCGGGATTAAGTTCACTGACGAGGCGGTGCCGGTCTGAGAGGGCTTCCATCGAGGAGATGGTGTTGCGGATCAGCTGGCCCAGCTCGGTGGGCTGTCTCTCGAGGTGCAGGCGTCCACTCTCGATGCGGCCCAGATCCAGCAGGTGTTCGACGATTCTCTCGAGCTTGGTTGTCTCGTCGGTGATGCTGTACAGGAATTTCAGTTGCGTTTCGCGATCGAATTCCGCGTCATCCATTAGCAAGGATGAGGCGGAAATCTTGATCAGGCCCAACGGCGTCCTGAGTTCATGCGAGACATTGGCAATCAGCTCCGACCGGAGGCGATCAACCTCGCGTAGGATCTGCACTTCGGCAGCCTGGTGAGCCAATCGCGCATTTTCGACGGCGATGCCAATCTGATGCCCGATGGTGGCGAGAAGTGGGAGACGGTTCGAGCCGAGAGAATGGGAGCTGTAGCTGATGCCGCCAAGGATGCCCAGCACTTTGTCCTTGGATTGAATGGGAACGCCGGTGAGCGTAAACGTCGTTTCTGGCTGCAAAGCCTCGATCTTGTGCCGGACGATCTCCAGGATTTCCTCGATTCGGATGATTGGAACGTCATCAGACCTCTTGCTTGGCGGACTCTCAGATAGCCTGATCCGCGTCATCATGTCACAGGCCCGTTGTGGAATACCTTGCTGAGCAGCCAGCGTGAGGGTGTAACCCTCATCATCCAGGAGCTGCACCCAGCCACCCTCCAGATCCAAAACCTTCATGGCTCGATCCAGAGTGTCATTCAGGATTTGATCCAGGCCGGTGGATTGACCGATGGTCGTCGCAATCATGTTGAGAGCAGCCAGGTCTTCGCTGCGTCTCTGAATCTCCTCCTCTGCCCGCCTGCGTTCGGCTATCTCGGCCTGAAGCGCCTCGTTAGCGCTGAGCAGCTCGGCGGTGCGCTCCTGGACTCGCGACTCCAGCTCGTCATGGGCCTTCCGAAGCGCTTCTTCGGCGCGCTTGCGCTCGGTGATGTCCTCTGAGATGCCCAACAGGTACTGCGTCCTTCCGTCAGTATCAAGGATCGGGACTTTCAGCGTGTGGAGTGTACGTATACCTTGATGACGCGTCTGGATTGGCTCTTCGGGGAAGTCAGTCAATTTCCTGTCAGCCAGGACCTGGCGGTCTTGCGCCACGAAGTACTCAGCCTGTTCTTTGGGAAACAGGTCATAGTCGGTCTTGCCGATTGTATCCTCGTTGGAAATTCCGATGAGTTCGGCGCCGGCCTTGTTAAGGCGCACGAATCGAAGATCCCTCGCATCTTTGACGAAAATCATGATGGGGATGTTTTCGACTACCGAGTCGAGGAAGGCCTGCGTGCTCTTGGCTTCTTCCTCGGCGTGCTTGCGCTCAGTGATATCCTCGGAAATCCCCACCAGGTACTGCGGTCTGCCTTCCGCATCCAGAATAGGAACCTTGAGCGTGTGCAGTATTCTGGTTCCCTTGTGCCGGGTGTGAATGGGTTCTTCCTGCGTTTCTACCAGCTTCCCGCCGCTCAGGGCCTCACGGTCTCTGGCGTGAAAGAAGTCAGCTTCCTCACGGGGGAAGAAATCGTGGTCGGTCTTGCTCAGCATCGCTTCGCGCGGATAGCCTACGGTCTCTTCACCGGCACGATTCCACAGCACCCACTTCAGATCCTTGGCCTCCTTGACGAAGATCATGATAGGGATGTTTTCGACCACCGAATCCAGAAAGGCCCGCGTTCGGCTGGCTTCCTCCTCGGCCTGCTTGCGTTCGGTGATGTCTTCAGAGATGCCTACCAGGTACTGCGGTCTGCCTTCAGCATCCAGGATAGGCACCTTGCGCGTATGCAAGATCCGGACCCCTTTGTGCCGGGTATGCACGAGTTCTTCAGGCGTGTCCACCAACTTGCCGCTTCTCAGGGCCTCGCGATCCCGGCTGGTGAAGAAATCAGCCTCCTCAAAAGGAAAGACATCATAGTCAGTCTTTCCGATCAACTCCTCTGGGGATAGGCCAATCGTCTCCGCTCCCGCCCTATTCCAACGCACCCAGCGCAAGTCCCCGGCTTCCTTGACGAAAAACATCATCGGGATGTTCTCAACCACCGAATTCAGGAACGCAGTAGTCTCTTCTAACTGCCTGGCGTGTCTGGCCAGCGCTTCTTCGGCTTGCTTGTGCTCGGCGAAGAGGCGCGCGTTCTCGATGGCATTGGCCAGCTGATCGACCATGGTCTGCAGGGTGGTGATGTCCTCGTCGGTGAAGGAGTTCGACTGGGAGGACTGTATCGTCATGGCGCCGATGGCTTCCCCCCGGCTGATGAGGGGCAGCGCCAGCTTGGAGCGCGTCTCCGGCAGCAGCGGGTTCTTGAGCCTGGCTGCGTCCTCGCTCACATCCTCCGTCAGCCGGTGCTGCCTGTTTGCGATGCACCAGCCGACCATGGTGTCACCCCCCACCTCGATTCTCCGCCCCTGCGCCACCATCTGGCGGCCCGCCTCGCCCGTGGCCGCCCGCAGCCTTGCCCATTTTCGCGTCTCGTCGGTCCGATCTACCAGGTAAAGGCCAACGTAGTACATCCCGAACCGTTCGCGTGTCAATTCCACGACCTGGTGGATCAGTTCGTTGGGATCCAGAATGCTGCTCGTGGCACGCGAGACCTCAGCAGCAGCCTGGAGCTGCAGGGCGCGACGATCCAGCTTGAGGTTGGCCTGGTGCAAGAGCTGCTGTACGTCAAAGGCCTTAGGATTCATGGGACGTGCTCCGAATTGTCTTCAGGTGATGCTGGACCGTAGCCCAATCCGGGATGCCGCGACGGCCGCCCGCTTGGGTGGCTTTCAGTCCGGCGGCTACAGTTGCGACCTCCATGGCGCGTGGGATGCTGCAGCCGCGCGCCAGGGCGGCCGCATATGCGCCGTGAAAGACGTCGCCGCAGCCGGTCGTGTCTACCACCGGCACGCGGTAAGCCGGCTGGTGGTGTACTCGTCCGTCGTTTCCAAGGATGTACCAGCAGCCTTCCTCGCCGGCAGTGACGATGCACGCAGTCTGGCCCTGACGAGACAGTCGTCTTGCCATCTCGGCCGGGTGGGCTGCGCCTACAACCTGCTCGGCAAAGCGCGTGCCGACGATCAGGTGATCGATGCGCGAGATCAGTTCCGGCAGACCCTCCCCGACGCGTTCCAGATCAGCGATCACAGGTATGCCCAGGTTGTTGGCCACCTCGGATGCGCGCAATCCAGGCAGGATCACCGTGCTGTCTATGAAGAGCATGCGCGCAGCGCCAATGAGCGCCGGGCTCAGGTCCTCAGCGTCGGGTGGCGTGACGCCCGATTTCGAGACGAGAATAGTACGCTCGCCCAGGCGCTGGTTGACCAGGATAGTGCAGTGGTAGGGTCGAGCGCTTGCTGCCAGCCTTACGTGACTGCAGTCTACACCCTCAGCCTCCAGCTCGGCGATGGTGTAGCGGGACAGCCCGTCATTGCCCAGTACGCCGGTGTATGCCGTACGTGCACCGAGCCTTGCAGCCGCAACCAGTGCGGTCCCGGCCAGTCCGCCTCCCTGTCTCGTCTCCTCGGTGATGTACATCTTGGCCTCGGGCGTCGGGAAGCCGTCGAGGTAGATCAGATCATCTACGGCTACGGCTCCGATTCCGAGCAGATCCCAGCGCAGCGTCATGGCGGCCTCATGCGAGGTCCGGCAGTGGCAGTCCCTGTGCTGCCAGCGCTTGTCGCGCATCGAGGCCGTCGTGAATGACGGCCTTGAATGCCAGGACCGCAGGTGTGATCGTGTCGAATCCCCAGATGT
The DNA here is from genome assembly GCA_964387985.1 of uncultured Anaerolineales bacterium. Lineage (GTDB taxonomy): Bacteria > Chloroflexota > Anaerolineae > CG2-30-64-16 > CG2-30-64-16 > JALOOB01. The sequence goes on from CAYLZG010000002.1 coordinate 27,743, forward strand.
TGCGCCCAATGGTGCCCCCGCGCGCGCCACTTGCGACCACCTCGGACATCATCTGGAGCGCGGCCAGCAGGCTCGATGCCTTTGGCCCGCCGGCCGCCACCACGGGCACCGGGCAATCGGACACAATCTGCCCGTAACTGGCGACTGTGCCGCAGTAAGGCACCTTGACTACATCAGCCCCGGCCTCTACGGCGCAATGGACGGCCCAGGCGATGTCCTCGGGCTCGAACGAGACCGCAGGCCTCTCGCCCCGGAAGGTGCGCGGGTAGATGTGGCAGATGACCGGCATCTCATATCGGGCAGCCGCGGTCACAACGTCACTTAGCCCTCGCAGCCGTTGAGCTTCGGTGGGCCCGCTGACGAAGAGAGCATAAGCGTAGGCATCCGCGCCCAGCCGGACAGCATCCTCGGGTGAGGCAAACTGCTCCCACGCGGTATCATCTACCCGGGCAAGGGTGCCCTGCAAGATGAACGGAATGGTTCCCGCATATGGCGCCCAGGCCGAGGTAGCGATTCCTTTGTGCATGGTGACTGCATCCGGACGGCCCGCCACGACGGCATCCAGGGTGCTGGTCATGTGCCGAAGCCCTGAAGGCAGGCCGTCGCCATAGCCGATGAAGTGATCGACTGCAACGGAGCAGAAGCGGCGCAACGGATGGGCAAAAAGACGGTTAAGACGGATGAGCTTTCCAATGTTCATTATGCAATCCTCTACGTATCATGATTGGGCACAGTGACTGTGGGCATCTCACCGGCCAGCGTGAACACCGCCAAGGCTAGAAGTAGGGAGACCGGAAGCAAGGCCAGGGCGACGTGGAGGGAGGCGGCGCTGGTCAACGCAGAGAGCAGCAACGGCAGCAGGATGCCCCCAACGGGCAGTGCGATCTTGACCGCACCGAGGACTGTTCCCGTCATATCGCGGAAGCGCAGGCCGGCATAGGTCAGGATGAGCGGGAACTGGGCCGACAGCGACAGACCGGCCAGGAAGGCTACCGTCAGGGTAAATTGACCCAGAGGAACGAGCAGCAGGAGCGCGAAAGTAACCGTCGACAAGGCCAGCAGCACAAGCAGCATGCGGTGGAGCCGTTCTGGGCGGGCTAGGTAGCCAACCAGGAGTCGCCCGCAGGCTACGCCTGCCAGGAAGACCACGAGCCCGAGTTTCGCTGGCAAGGCTGTGTAGCCGCGCAGTTCCGCCAGAAAGGTGCTCAGGACGCCGATGGTAGACAGCTCCACGCCGATCACCAGTACGGCAGTGAAGAACAGAGCTGCAATGAAACGGCTCCTCACGATCGCATGCAGCTTTTGACCGAGGCTGGCCTGGCCCGTAGGCTTGAGCGGCAGCCTGATCAGGGCAAAAACGACCGCAAGCGCGGCCACGACCAGGCCGGCCTGTATGACTGCCTCACGCCAGCGCAACTCCAGGAATATCAGGTAGAGCGCGATTGCGCCCGAGCCAAGCGTGACAAAAAGATGGTTAATGTTGATAAAGAAGCTGGCTCGCCCCTCGTGCAGATCGAACAACATGGCATCCGCGGCTCCCTCGTAAGCGCCGATACCTGCGCCCATGACAACCATCACGACGAGGTTGAACCAGAATGCGGGAGCTGCATAGAACGCCAGGAAGGAGCCGGCGGTCAACACGCTGCCGTAGAAAAGGATGCGGGACTTGGGTTGCGTATCGCTTAACGCGCCGGCAATAACGACCGCGATGCCCACACCGACGTTCTGGATTGTCAGCAGAAGTCCAATCTGGGTCGCTGTAAGCCCGATATCGCGGGCTGCTGAACCCACTAAAGAGGTGCCAACTCCCAGAAATAGCATGGCGAGAAAAGATGCCCCGGTGATGGTACGGGGATTGTGGATCAAGCTATCCTCCCGTTCCTGGCCCCGCTCGCTGCAGGGCCAGGAACGAACTGAAGGCGTTCGTATACAGGGGGCCTCAATTCTGACACAGATTCTGGTTTCCCTATCCTCGGTGATGCAGCTTTGGAGCCGCGATCCAGCTGAGTCCGGCCTCGGTCAGAGCGCGCGCTGTGCGATTGAGGGCGTCGTGCTTGTCCAGGTAGTTCTGCAGCAGGACCGGCATGTCACCGGAAGACTCGATCTCTTCCTTGGCCCGGAAGTAGTCCAGGATATCCGAAGGCCGGGCGCGCGTCGTCTCAACATCGGGATCGCCACCCTCGTGTTTGGCTGAGATGTTGGCCACGTGGTCGGCCAGTTTCACCAGGTCATCTCGCCGGTTATACGGCTGGATGACGATGTGCCGGTAGGTCTCCGTGATGTGATGTTCGAAGCGGACGACCTGCTCGAAGCCCAGCAACCTGCGGAACTGCGCCGTGATCTCGATGGTTTCGTTGTTGACCGAGTTGCCCCAATTGAAGCCGATCAGCGGCGAAGTGCCGTCATCGTGAGAGAACAGTTTCGCGCCGAGTAGCGTCCAGAGGGCCGCGAACGGATTATCATTACCGACGAACACGCTGATCTTGAACTCGTTCTGGATGCCCAGCTTGTGGAGTAGGTAGCCTGCAAGAATCGTGCCCGAGTTGACGTTGAGCACTTGCCGCGTGCCGTAGGTGGTGTAGTAATAGAGGAACTCATCAACCCACATGAGCACGTGATCGTTGGGTTGGCCTACGCCCCCGAAATATCCTGTGATGGTGTCGGGTCCACCCAGATGGATGTTCGATCCGTCCGTGCCTTTCGTGTCCAGCGTCTCCACGTAAGACGCGCCCATGATCTCCATCGCGGCGGCAAGGGCCAACATGTCGCCACAGTCGGCTTCCGACTCTCGCATCTTGCGCACGCGGATGTACCGGCCCGGCATCAGTTCACGCTGCTCGATGGACCGGTGTGCCTCCTCGATGATCCACGGGAAGTACTGGGCTGCACTGATCTCGAGGGTGACGGCAAATTCATCGTTGAAGATCATCTTCTCGGCCCTGTCGCCGAGCACCTTGCGGCGGTAGTCCGCTTCGCTGATGAACCGGCCCTCATCTCGCTGTTTCTGCAGCCAAATCAGGTCATCCAGGTAGGAACAATCGTGCTCGGCCATGCGCGTCATGAGATTGTCGAAATCGCGCGCCTTCTTGGCCTTCGCGTTGATCTCTTCCGGGGTGCCATATTTCGCGATCACGTCGAGCAGGTCATTGACCACCCGCAGATTCGGATCCAGCAGCAGCGCGTTGAGATCATCCAACCGCGCCTGAGGGATGCGCAGCCTTGCGCGTAGCTCCTCTTTGTTCGCCATCTTTCACCTCACTTGATTGGTTCAGGACTTGCTATCTTCCTCGATCAGCCGCTTCAGTTCGGCGAATTCTTCATCTTTGATGCCGAAATATCGCTCGGGCTCGGGGAAGATCTTCTTGGTCACCTCGTCGACGTAGGCTTTGAGGCCATCGCCGATGACCTTCCCGGCATCCCCGTATTGCTTCGCCATCTTGGGCGTAAACCGGGGATAGAGGCCGAACATGTCATGAAAGATCAGCAGCTGGCCGTGGGCAGTGGGTCCGCTGCCCAGCGAGATGATCGGCACTTTGGCTCGCTCGGTGATGACCTGGCATACCTGGTCCGGAACCAGCTCGAGCAGAATAGCCATCGCGCCGGCCTCTTCCAGGGCCTTAGCATCGTCAACGATCTTCTTCGCCTGCTTGCCGCTCTTGCCCTGCAGCCGGAAGCCGCCCAGCGACGACACGCTCTGAGGGGTTAGACCCAGGTGCCCCATGACCGGAATGCCAGCAGCCACGACAGCGCGCACGCGCGAGCACACCTCCTGGCCTCCTTCGAGCTTGATGCCATCGCAGGCTGCTTCGGCCATGAAGCGACCCGCGTTGAGCACGGCGGACTCATCGGATGCCTGGTAGCTCATGTAGGGCATGTCACCGATCAGCCAGGAGTTGGGAGTGCCGCGGCGCACCGCCTGGGCATGCCGGATCATGTCATTCATGGTGACGGGCAGTGTTGAGTCGAAGCCGAGGATCGTCATGCCCAGGCTATCGCCAACGAGCACAATATCGATTCCGGCCTGCTCGACAAGATAGGCCATCGGGTAGTCATAGCAGGTGATCATGGTGAGTGGGATCTGCTTCACCATTTTGTCGAAGAGCACGGGAAGACTGACTTTTTTTCGTTGTTCGGCCATTGGGGACAGACTCCTTTGTCGTATTGGTTTGACCGTGTAGCCAACTGAAGGGTGTGCACTGTCGTGAGACGCACCCCTTTATGCCACAGTGTACACACAGAACGCACTTTGCCCAAACTGCACCCGGAGTGCCTCTCTCGTCTGGCACATGTTGCGGTAAGTGCACGTGAGGATGTAGAATCATCGTGTCATAATCTTTAGTGGAATTCTCCGCTTGACCCGACCCGGAGGTCTCATCATGTTCTCCGACACGCATCCCCGGCGTATGGGAATCCTTGTGGGCGGCGGGCCTGCTCCCGGCATCAATGGCGTCATTCATTCTGCTACGATCGAGGCGATCAACAATGGCTTCGAAGTGATCGGCGTCTACGACGGCTTCAAACATCTGATGGAGGGTAAGCTCGTCTCAACGCAGCTCTCGATCGGCGACGTTTCGCGTATCCATTTGGACGGCGGCTCGATCCTGAGGACGTCGCGGGCGAATCCTGCTAAATCGACTGAGAGCTTGAAGAAGTGCGTCTGCGCCCTTGCGGAGGCGGGCATCTCGAGCCTGGTCGGCATCGGCGGCGATGACACAGCCTATTCGCTTTTTCGGGTGACACAACATGCGCGTGGAGATATGGGGCTGAACGTACAATCAGTTCATGTACCCAAGACCATCGATAATGATCTGCCACTGCCCGAGGGCATTCCCACGTTCGGCTTTGAGACTGCCCGGGAGGTCGGCACCCAGATCGTTCGAACCTTCATGGAAGATGCCCTTACCAGCCAGACCTGGTTCATCGTAGTCACGATGGGGCGCAAGGCAGGTCACCTGGCACTCGGAATCGGCAAGAGCTCGGGTGCAACCCTCACGATCATTCCCGAGGAATGGCGGGGCAGGCCCGTCCGTCTCCAGGAGGTAGTCGACATTCTTGTGACCGCGATCCTGCGCAGGTTGGCAGATGATAAACGCCACGGTGTGGCGCTCGTTGCCGAAGGCATCCTGGAGTACCTGGATCCGGAGGACATGCGCTATCTGGAGGGCATAGACCAGGACCCGCATGGCCATGTTCCTCTGCATGATATCAATGTTTCGGACATCCTCAAGCGATGGGTGGTGAAGGACCTGGCCGACCTGGGGATCAAGGCCCAGGTGCGCGATAAGGAGTTGGGCTACGAGCTAAGATGCGCTCCGCCTATTGCGTACGACATCGACTATACGCGGTCTCTCGGCGAAGCCGCCGTCGACTTTCTCCTCGCCGGCGGGAGCAATGCGACGATTACTCTACAGGGAAACCAGGTTGTGGCCATTCCCTCCGAGACGATCATGGATCCTCAGACGGGGCGGACCGGCGTCCGGATCGTCAATGTGGATTCGTTCACGTATCGCTCGGCCTACAAGTTCATGATTCGCCTCAAGCCGGAGCACGCGCAGGAAGATATGCTCTGGGCACGGCTGGCGATGCAAACCAACCTGACGCTGGAACAGTTCCGGGCCCGCTATGGTTACCTGGTCGGAATGGGGTCGCGCCCTTATTAGGAGGAACATGACGGACGCCAATGCACGCCTTGTCGCCACGCCGTCCGGCAACCCGGCTGTCGAGGTGCGGTTTCGCGTACGATACTTTGAGACAGACGCGATGGGCATCGTTCACCATGCATCGTACATCACCTGGTTCGAAGAAGGTCGTAGCGCCTTCACGCGGGCAATCGGCTATCCTTATTCTCGGATGGAGCAGGAAGGGATCGCGCTGGCTGTCGCTGAAGTGAGCGCGCGCTACCACCGGCCAGCGCGCTACGACGATGAAGTGATCGTCAGGGCAGAGATGTCTCAGATAGGCAGTCGTGGGATGACGTTCGGCTATGAAGTCCGGCGGGGATCTGACGGCGCACTGCTCGTTACCGGAAGCAGTAAGCACATCTCGATCGATCGAGAGGGGCGTGTCACATTGTTCCCGCCCCAAATGCGTGCGGCTTTTTCCGCTTAGGAATCGAACCTGGATGAGCTTTTCAGCGCGGCAGACGCAGCAACTCAAGGGCATTGCGTCTGCCGCGTCGAGCTAATCTTCCGGTTCTGGAGTGCGGGGCTCCCATCGCTCCACCGCATGTCGCTGCACTACCACGCCGCCGTTTGCAGTCGCTATCTCAGCGGCGCCCAAGTCCCACCACTTGACTTCGCCCGATACGACCTCACCGTTGGACAGGTGAAGGGTTATCGGAAGCTTCGCATCGATCGCATGGACAAAGGCCCGGCTCAGCGCCTTGCGCGACCAATCCAGGCGCCACCGCAGATCCTCGAACGGCACGCCGAAGTAGTCCGCCAGCATTTGGATCGAGTTGTCATCGCCGACGGCCCGGTAGCGCTGCTCCGCAAGGCGATAGAGCCCTTTGGGCAGATCGGGTAGCGCGGTCTCAATCTCGGCTGGAGTCACTCCCCCTTTTCTTGCGCGCAACAGCCGTAGCTGGTCACCAAGGCTCATCGGACCTGCTCCTGAGCATCCGGTATCTGGGTGCCCGGACGCCATCGATAGCTGGCAATGGCCAACTTGTTAAGGGTGAGTTCGCTGCCATCACTGAGGCGCACGGTGATGTTGTAGGGGCCAAAACCCGCAACCAGGCCCTCCACACGGCTGCCGTCGAACAGTGTGAAGTGTAGCACCGAGCCATGGTCTTTGGCGGCCATCAGGTAGTTGAGCTCGTATTGGTCGACTGCTTCCGGCAGATACGCTCGATGCCGGTCAGGGGTTGGTGCGTTGCGCAATTCCGTCTGTAGTTTGACAAGCAGTGTGCTGGCTTCCAGCCGGTTCAGCTGTTCGAGTGGCTTGCCTAGCTCCGCCTCAAGTGCAGCGCGCTCTCTGCCAAGCCGTTGGATCAGATCCTCCAGATGCGCAATCTGGCTGGGTCGAGCCGGTGCTGGTGGGCGTGGTTCGCTCATGACTCGCGGCGGGCGGGCGATGCGTTGTCGCCCTCCTGACGGGTCGGGTGATCGGGTGACCGGCGCTTGCGGTGCGGAGTCCGTTGCAGATGTGGGCGCTGGCTCCTGTTGCGGTTCTTGCCTTTGGAGTTGGCTGCCAGCCGGTCGCGGGTCGCTTCGGAGACGGATCTCGGATTCTTCGACATAGAGGGCTCGGGCCAGGCGCGCCAGATGTCGCGGATCGATCGATCGCGTGCCCGACTCGTATTCCATGATTGCGCCGATGGGTAGGCCGGCCCGGCTCGCCAGTGTGGCTACGCTGAGTCGTTTTTGTTCGCGCAAAGCCCAGAGATTTTCAGACATAGGGGCCTCCTAGCCGGAGCTCGCTTTTCGAGCGCAAGCTCAGTACTCCCCATAAGCCTACGCGGCTCGTCCCAAAAGCACAGTAGCGCGTTATACGTTTGCCGTATCAGTCGTCTCAGGCGATGGTAGGGGTGGAAGATGCTCCAATCCCTCCAGTCCGAAGTACTGGAGGAACTGCAATGTGGTGCCGTAGAGGAAGGGCCGCCCCGGCTGTTCGAGCCGGCCAACCGGCTCTATGAGTTCCCTTGTGATCAATGTCCTCAGGACGCCGTCACAATTGACCCCGCGGATCGATTCGATGTCGCCGCGCGTCAGGGGTTGGCGATAGGCAACCACCGCCAGAGTCTCGAGCGCTGCCGCAGACAGCCTGGTGGTGAGGTCCAGACCCAGGAATTTCTCGATGAGTAACGCGGCCTCGGGAGCGGTGGTGAGATGAGCGCGATCGCCTTTGCGTATAATGCGCAGCCCGCGGTGATCGCGGCTATAGGCCTCACTCAAATCGGAAAGCGCGGCTTGCACGGCCGCCTCTTCGACCTCGAGCACCTGGGCGAAACGCGCTATCAGCGTGGGCGAGGGAGCGACAAGAAGCAGCGCTTCGAGCTGGGCTGCCAGAGACAGCTCCGGTACAGGAGGCGCCTGTTCCGAAGTGAGCGCGTCTTCAGGCAAGGTCCCCACCGGCTCAGTTCCGTTAGGCGGAACCGTCATGCAGCCTCTTCCGTATAAGGCGCGTGGTCGATGTGAACCTGGATCTTGCCCAGCTGCAGTCCCATTCGTTCGGTGATCACTTCTTTCGCAACCGAGACAATCTCGTCGGTCTTCATCGGCACGTCGATCTCCGGTCGGGTTTGCACATTCAACTTCACATTGACTGCTTTGCCGCTGCCCGTCACGACCGGCGTGACCGAGATGATATCCGCGAGTTGATCGAGGTGCCAGGTCAACCTGCGTGCAACCGAATCGGTGGTCACTGCTGCCTCGCTGCCGCCTTCAGTGCTGACGCGAACCGCGCGCGGTCGCCGGATCCGCACTTCCTGCCAGATCAGCGGAATGCACACCACAACAGCAAGCACGGCAAGAGCGATCTGTGCCAGAGAGAAAAGCCACGCCCGTTGAGTCTGCAGATTACGCAGCCAGGTGGCTGCATTTGCGGCGCCTTGCTGCACGGCTTGCAGGGTCTGCAGCGGAAACAGCGCCAGCACGAGACATAGCGCGAGAAGCGACAACAGCAGGATGATGACAAGTACTTTGTTGAATACGTTCATGGCGCCCTCCGACTCAATTATAACTGCGACGGGGAAAAACAAGTAAACGGCTGACTGCTGCTGCGCCCAGGATCACGAGCATGATCGCGAGCGTGACCAGGCTGAAGATGACGCCTGACTTCCAGCTGTGGGGCTGGTAAGTGAGCGTGACCTCATGTGTCCCCTTCTCCAGGGGGATTGCCCGGTAGAGAAGGTTGGCGCGCAGGATCTCGCCTGGCACACCATCAATCCATGCCCTCCAGCCGGGATACCAGGCATCCGCAATGATGAGAAACCCTGCTTCAGCCAGCTTTGCCTGGCAGGTCATCTGCTCTTCCGCAGCGGCGATGCAGGTAACGTCTTCATCATTGCTGGCCGCGGCGACGGGCCGGGAAGGCAGATCCGCCTCGATGACGGCAGTGCCGCGAGGATCGAAGGCCGGATCGGCGACAGCTGCCTGTGCGGCTGACTCACCGGAAACCGGCATGGCTCCATGCACGATCCAGGCGCGACCCGGCGCGTTGCGGCGCTCATAGATCTTCACATCTCCGGAATGAATGCGGCGGAAGTCGCCCTCAGGCGATACCGTGATGGACGCATGCGCGCCGGTCCTGCGGTTGATCAGGCTGGCCCCCTGTACGACTATCTGCGCTGCGCCGCTGTTGGTGATTGCCAGTTGCCGCAGCGTTACGGACTTGGCCAACGGCAGGATGACCGGGCTGGGTGGATCCGCGGCCTCCGTTGCCGGCACCATCGTGAGGCGGATCTCATCGCCACCGACGGTGGTTACCGTAATGCCTGCAGTCGCGCCAGGCTCGGCAGACGCGATGAGCCCCAGGGCATCCGCTTCGAAAACGGGGTACGCTGTCAGGTCAAGGTCAAGTGTCGCACCGGGCTGTACGGCCGCTCCCTGTTCGAGATCGTAGTAGATGTCGTACACCCACAGATCCCGCTGCTTATCCGTGATCACGAAGCGCACGCCGGTCAGGTCGAGCAGACGGGCAGGGGGAATGGCTGTGAGTTGTTCCCGCAGCCTTCCGTCCGGCGTCATCTCGCCGTCGAGAAACAATTCCTGGACCTTGACATAACGCTGCAAGGGCAACAGGCCCCCATCGTAGCCGTCCACAGCAGGGAGGTTGTACAGCAGGGAGAGGTTGGGCGCCACGACCTCGACCTGCTTTGCAGCGCGTACCAGCCGCTCCACCGCACCTGCGGGCAACCGGTCCGCCTGCAGCGCGCGCAGTTCGGCAAGGTCACCGGGATCGTAACGGATGTCTGACAGACTCAAGAAGCGGTCGCGACCCGCGGCCGGCTGGTCGATGGTAGCGGCCAGCAGCGCCGCAGGGGCGTTACGAAGCGAAACCGCCATCGGCGCAGTCGCAAGGGTGAACGGCAGGGCTCGGCTCGCAGCGAAGAGCTCGAGAAACGCCACGATGACGAGCAGCGATACCCTCTTCCATCTCATGAGCGTGACTACGACGAGCGCTACAACAAGCCACAGACTGACCGTTATCCATGACGGCCAGCGCTGAATGAGGAGTAGGACGAGTACGGCAGCCGCGGCGAGCAGAGCAAACACGCGCGCCAGGGGCCGTGAGGGTAGGGCAGGTCGGGCCAGGCTGAGCCGGGATAATCCATCCATCCCCAGGGCGGCCAGTAGCGCTGCGCCCAACGCATACAACTCCAGCCAGCGGGCCGGTGCGCGGAAGAGATCGAAGCCTGGCACGAATCGCCAAAGGGGATAGGTGAGTGGGGAGTATGCGCCGAGCGCGAGCAGCACGCCACCGATGACCAGGGCGATGGGCCTGACCCGCGCACCGGCCCCCGAAGCGCGTGCGCGCCAGTCCCGCACGGCCAGCCAGCCGCCCGACGCGGCGAGGAGCAGTCCTGCCAGGCCAATGTAAGCCACGAATTCTGCGTAGCCCTCGCTCTCAAAAGCCTCGGCTAAACCACCGCCAAACGGAGGCAGAAAGCTCTGCAGGAGTAGCTGCGGCCGCAGGGAGAAACTGACGGCCTCGCGGTATTCCAGGCCCCCGGTGCGCAATCCGAGAGCGGTGAGCTCAAGGGTTGGCAACAGCTGCGCCGCAGACAGCGCGAGGGCCGGGATCGTGGCCAGCAGCGGCAGCAGCCGCGCAGGCCGCGGCGGCCAGCCCATCGAGGCGAGCGCCCACAAACCGAGGCCGGTCATGTTGATGAACGTTGTTTGAGTGTGTCCCGCCAACAGTTGCAGCGCGATCAAGAGACTCAGTGTCAGAAAGGATACCGTGCGGCCTTGCCAGCGCTCGCCTGGCGGGCGACGGATCGTCGTGTCATAAAGGAGGAGCAGCGCTGGCAGCCATGCCAGTGCGTTCAACTGGTTGATATTCTCCACGCGCGCAAGCGCGAACCCACCTGATCCGAAAATGAGACCGGCAATGAATGCAGCCGGCCGGCTGGCACAAAGCGAGCGGCGCCCCAGGACATAAGTGAAGCCTGCTGCCAGCCAGGCATGCAGGATGGCGGACCATACGAGCGCTTGCTCGGGCCGGAGCCAACTCAGCGGCCAATGCAGCGGGTAGAGCACCGCGGCCTGGATATTCGCCAGGAACGGGACACCGGTGAAAAGGTAAGGGTTCCACAGCGGTGTCACGCCTGCGCGGAACGCCTCCATTCGATGGGCCCAATAGGGTGTGAAGTAAGTGAAGGCATCGATGCCGGCGACGATGCGGTTCGTCAGGCCAAGCGGCCAGAAGATGACCAGCGTGGCCAACGCCAGCCCACCCCAGGCGCCAAGATCGCGCAGCCACGGACATCGCCGGAGCGAGTTCATGGGGTGCTCTCCACGGGTGCGCCGGGCATGCCCGCGATCGTCAGGACCTGCTCGATCCGGTAGAGGGTCGGTCCTGTTGTCTCGTTAGCAGCAGCAGCCGTTGCTTGAGGCCGCGCGACAAAGCCCTGGGCCGCCAGCGCATTCTCCAGAGCGGCCAGCGAGTCGAGCTCCCAGCGAGGCAGCATGAGCCACTGGGGCGTGGCGGGATGCTCCTTCGCCACGCGTGCTGCCTCACGCGCGAGCTTGATGGGACCATCATACCAACTCCGCTCGATCGGTAGATCATACAGATAATAACCGAGGTGCCAGCCAAGGCGACCGTAGTAAACTGTTGTGCCAGCAGGCTGCTGCGCGATGAAATGCGCCGCCTCTGCCACACCCTCATACGCACGGATATTACTGCCCACCGGGATCTGCGCGGTGACGCCCAATGATGCGGCGTAGACGAGGATCGGGACCAGCAGCGCCGGGGCCCACTTTGCGGCGCCAACAGCCGGGTATCGCCGCAGCATGGACCACCCATCCACCAGGCCTCGCCCGGCCAGGATGCACAGGAGCGGCAACACGGGCAGCAGGTAGCGATCCCAGGGCTGGAATGAGAAGATCAGGTGAATCACCAGGTAGCAAAGGACATAGCCAGCGAGGAGAAATGTCCAACGTGACGGCCGGTCTCGCGAGTCTCTCATCAGCCTGTCCGGCAGTGCAGAGACTCCTGCGACGAACAGCAGCAGTGCGCTGATAGCCGGGGCTCCGAACAGGTATCCCATCTGCTGCAGCCATTCGGCGGCACGTCTGGGCCATTCGACCAGCGGGGCCAATACAACACCGCCGTACGTGCGCAGGCTCTGGTCCCAGTAGCTGGGCCGGTTGTGCCAGCGCAGGCTGTCCCAGTAGGTCACCGCACCGAAAACCGGAGCGAAGCCCACGAGCGCCAGGCCAACTCGTTTCAGAATTACGATGCCACGCCGGCTCTCACCTGCCTCGGGGATCTCCGCGGCGATCAGCAGGGCAAGAATGAGCGGCACTCCGAACACACCCTGCTGCTTGCTCGCGCAGGCGAGGCCCAGGAGAACACCTGCCCACAACGGCTGTGCGGCCACAGCAGCCCATGCCGCGCCGGTCACAAACAACGTCAGCCACGGGTCAGCGAAAGCCGTCGGGCCAAACAGGATCGCAAAAGGGGACAGCGCAAGCAGCGCAGCAGCGAGCAGCGCGGCCTGTTTGCCCACCATGCGCCACGCGAGGCCGTAGGTTCCCAGGACAGTCAGCACGCTCGCCAGCATGCCGGGTGCGCGCAAGGCCAATTCAGATGGCCCAAACACCTTGAGGCTGAGCGCGAGAAGATACAGCACGAGCGGTGGCTTGTCCACCCAAGGAATGAGCAGCAGGGGATCGGAGCTGTCGGCGATTGCGCGCGCCCAGGTGCCATACAGCGCTTCATCATGATGAAGTGGAAGACTTGCTGCCCAGGGGATCGCGCGCAGCAGCAGGCTAGCAACCATCAGGGCAGGCAAGAGGACGCTGCCGCGCGTTACTCGACGAACCGGTATTTCAACAGCGTCCACGCCACCGTCAAACCATCGCGCCAACTGATCTTCTTGCCCTCATTGAACTCGCGGCCGGTGTACGAGATGGGCACCTCGTAGATGCGGTAACCCCGTTTCAAGATCTTCGCAGTTATCTCAGGGTCGAAACCCCAACCGTGGGAGTTCAGCCGAAGCTGCTGAGCGACCTCGCGCGTGAACACCTTGTAGCACGTTTCCATGTCGGACAGAATCGTGTCGTACAGAATATTGGCGAAGAGCGTGAGCAGCTTGTTGCCCAGCATATGGCTGAAGAACATTGCCTTGCGCGGACCGCCCAGGAAGCGGCTGCCGTATACCACCTTCGAGCGACCCTCGACGATGGGTTGTACCAGCTTTGGATACTCCCTGGGGTCATACTCCAGATCTGCATCCTGTACGATGAGGATCTCGCCGGTTGCCTTATCGATCGCCGTTCGGACAGCCGCGCCTTTGCCCTTATTGCGTTCGTGATAGTACACCGAGACCTCGGGCAGCTCGGCCAGATCGGCCAGAATGTCGCGCGTTCCATCCTTTGACCCATCGTCGACGATGATGACTTCTTTCTCAACAACCAGTTCCACCGGACCTTCTCTGCTACGGTTCGGATCGCCTTGCGCCGTCTTTCCCTCGCGGACGCGCAGAACGATGTCGACGTCCAACACACGTTCGACGATTTCGCGGATGGTGTCGATTTCATTGTAGCAAGGAATGAGGACCGAAAGCTTCAAAAAACGGGCCTCCTCGTAGGAATCCTGAGAACAATCTAACATTATAGCGGACGCTGGGCGAATTCCAAAGCGGTGCGGGTTTGACTTCGCGGACACTGCCCGTATACTCTTTCGGATGGAGATTCGGCATCTCTTCCCAGGATGAGAGACATGTCACTAGAAGCGCACTTGACCCCTGATGAGCAGGCGGCGCTCGCCAGCCTGTCCAACCCTCGCAAGATCCAGGACTTCCTGGACTCGATCGCCTATGAGCCTGAATATTTTAACCGGTCGCCTCTGCGCGTGCTTCGCGAACAGCGCGGCCACTGCCTCGACGGCGCGCTGTTCGGCGCTGCCGCGCTGCGCCGCCTGGGACACCGGCCCCTGGTGCTCGACCTTGTGCCCGAGCCGCTCATGGATGACGATCATGTGCTTGCCATCTACTGCCTGGGGGAAGCTTACGGCGCCGTTGCAAAGTCCAACTTCGCGGGCCTGCGCTATCGGGAGCCGGTATATCGTTCCCTGCGGGAACTGGTGATGTCCTATTTTGAGGATTACTTCAATGCTCTCGGTCGCAAGACGCTGCGCGGCTACACCCGGCTGTTGGATCTTTCCAAATATGACGCACTGGAGTGGGAAACACGCGATGCCGCGTGCGATCGCATCGAAAAACGCCTGCAGGGTATGCGGCACATCTCCATCCTGACCCCCGAGATGATCCGCAGCCTCACCCCTGTGGATTCGCGCACGCTTTCCGCCGGCCTCCATGGAGCAGACGAGGAAGGGATCTTTAAGCCCGGCATTGCGTGACGAACTTTGCCTCCTGTGCCTTATTGTGATAGGATTGCAATTGCAATCAGTTGCAATAAGATGCCGCTTTTCGTCACATAGGAGGTAGATGATTATGACCTTCGCCGTTGTTCAGCCCATGCACATTCCCGACGGATTCCTTTCCGTCGCCGTCTCGGTGGCCCTATGGGTGTTTTCGATCCTGGCTATCGCGTACGCACTCCGGCGCGTGAACCGGGACTTCGACGAGCGCAAGGTTCCGCTGATGGGCGTGCTGGCGGCAGCCATTTTCGCCGGCCAGATGCTCAACTTCGCGGTGACCGGTGGCACATCGGGCCATCTGATGGGCGCAGCCATTGCCACGATCCTGCTGGGACCATGGGCGGCCGTGTTGGTGATAACCGCTGTAGTTGGCGTTCAGGCGCTGATCTTCCAGGATGGCGGAATCCTGGCGCTCGGCGCGAACATCTTCAACATGGGTGTGGTGGGTGTTGCGGTCTCCTACTTCACCTATCGCACGGTCATGCAGATCGCGCGCGATCAGAAGTGGGGCGTATTTGTGGGCGGATTCGCTGCAGGTTGGCTGTCGATCTTCATCGCTTCGCTGGGCGTCGCGCTTCAGCTAGCCCTCTCCGGCACCTCTCCGGCCAACCTCGCGGTGCCTGCGATGGGAGCCATCCATGCCCTTATCGGCGTGGGAGAGGGTTTGATCACCGTGGGAGCACTGGCCTTCCTGTACGCTGCCCGGCCCGACCTGGTTCTCGCCAACGGGAGGACTGCACCGCTCGGCAAGGCCATCTGGATTGGGGGGTTGGTCATCGCGCTGGCTCTGGCTGTGCTCGCTCCGCTGGCTTCGGCCAACCCGGACGGGCTCGAGTGGGTGGCGGAGCAGCGCGGTTTTCTCGACCGCGGCCAGGAACCGTTGTACAACATCATCCCGGATTATGTCTTCCCGGGCATCTCAGATGAAGCGGTCGCGACAATTCTCGCAGGCTTTGTCGGGGTGCTGCTCGTGCTGGGCGTCGTTGCGTTCCTGAGCTATTCGCGACGCCGGCGCGCGGCCGATAACAAAGCTTAGGGAATAGCACTTGCACGCGCACTTTCTGGATCCTTACCGCTATCGCGAATCGCCTATCCATGCGCTGGATCCGCGGGTGAAGTTCGTCCTGGCCGTGGCGTTCATCATCACGACGGCCCTCATCCCTCCCGGCGCATGGCCCGCGTACGTGCTGCTGTATGCGGCCGTGCTATCGGTGATTCTGCTGTCCGAACTCGGCATTGGCCTGGTGATGAAGCGCGCGGTTTTGGCTGCGCCTTTCGTCCTCGCGGCACTGCCGCTGCTGTTCACCGTGCCCGGCGACGCGCTTGGCGTATTCCGCATCGGCGCATGGACACTGACGATCAGCTCGCCCGGTTTGGAGCGCTTTGTCAGTGTGGCGCTCAAATCGTGGCTCTCCGTGCAAATGGCCATCGTTCTGGCTTCGTCAACGTCATTCCCCGATTTGCTTGCTGCAATGCGCGCGCTGCGCTTGCCCCGTCTTCTTGTCGCGATCATCGGCCTCATGTGGCGCTACCTGTTCGTGCTCGTGGATGAGGTGATGCGGCTGATGCGCGCGAGGGAGGCGCGCAGCGGACACCCCTCCGAACCGGCCGGCCGCATCGGAGGTACGCTGGCCTGGCGTGCAAAGGTCACCGGCGGAATGGCGGGCAATCTCATGCTGCGGTCCTTCGACCGGTCCGAACGCATCTACGCGGCCATGGCCTCGCGAGGCTACGATGGTGAAGTGCGGGGCCTGCCGCGTCCGCCGGTGTCCCGTGGCGGGTGGCTCGTGCTGGCAGGCGGCCTGGTGTTTCTTGTGTTGGTACTGCTGATAGGGCTTCTGGTTTCGTAAGGTATTGCATGCACCATACAGTCGAAGTCGAGAATCTTACGTTTTCTTACCCGGACGGCCACCCGGCCCTCCGGGATGTGTCTCTGTCCGTGGCGCCGGGTGAGAAAGTCGCACTGCTCGGTCCGAATGGCGCGGGTAAGTCAACGCTCATCCTTCACCTGAACGGAATCCTGCGTGTCCAATCCGGCTCTGTCTGTGTGGCTGGGATCACGGTCGGGGAGAAGACGCTTGGCCGTGTCCGGGCAGCCGTCGGACTGGTCTTTCAGAATCCGGACGATCAGCTGTTTTCGCCGACAGTCTTCGATGATGTTGCATTCGGCCCGATCTACCAGGGACTGCCGGAGGCTGAGGTGAGGGCGCGCGTCCAGGAGGCGCTTGCGGCCGTTCGCATGGATGAGTACAAGCAGCGCGTGTCGCACCACCTGAGCACCGGTGAGAAGAAGCGCATAGCGATCGCTTCGGTGCTTTCGATGCGACCGGAAATCCTGGTGCTCGATGAGCCAACTGCAGGGTTGGATCCGCGTGCTCGCCGCGGACTGATCAACCTCATTCGCGAGCTGCCTCAAACGATGCTGGTTGCGACGCACGATATTCGGATGGTCGTAGAGCTGTTCCATCGATCGGTCATCATGGATACCGGTGAGATCGTCGCAGATGGCCCTTCTGAGCGCATCCTGGCGGATGAGGCACTGCTGGCTGCACATGGGCTGGAGGTGTACTGATGTCGTGTGAGGAGAAGCTGTTTCGCACCCTGCGCGAACACGGGATGCGCGTGACACCCCAGCGTGAGCTTGTCTTGTCGGTTCTGCATGACGTCGAGGGCCATGCTTCGGCAGAGGAGATCTATCGCCGCGTGCAACTCCGCAGCACGGTGATAGACATCTCCACCGTTTACCGTACGCTAGAGATGATGCAATCGATGAGCATGCTGGAGAGTATTGAAGGCGCAGATGGACAGCGCCGCTTCGCGCTCAGGCATACGCATGATCGACATTCGCACCTCGTCTGTTCCTGCTGCGGCGCAGTCATCGAGACCAGCCTTGAACCCCTGCAGAGCCTTGCGGAGACCCTGCACCAGGAGTACGGTTTCGTACTTGCGGCAGACCAGCTGACGTTGCCCGGGGTGTGTGCTCAATGTGACAAATCATGCAGCACTGACGATCAAAGTTAGGGTCTTTTCTCTCCCCCGTGATACAATCCACACGATAAAAGCAAAGGAGCGTGCCATGCTCGACTTCTTCACGACGGCCCTGCAAACCCTCGATCCCGACGTCCACGATCTGATCAACTATGAGGCGGAACGCCAGGCTCGGAAGATCATCATGATTCCTTCCGAAAGCCAGGCGCCCGAAGCGGTCCGAGAGGCTCTCGGCTCGGTGTTCCAAAACATATACGCTGAAGGCTATCCAAACCCTGATACTCATGCGTTGACGCAAAGCCAGATTCTGGATTATTCATTGCAGCTGGCGCGCTATCGCCGCTTGGGTGACGAGCGCTACTACAAGGGCGTCGAGTATGCCGACGTGATTGAGGCACTCGCCCGCCGCCGCGCAGCCGAGGCTTACGCGGCCAATGGGATCGGGCCGGAAGATATCTGGGCCAATGTCCAGCCGCTATCCGGCTCACCCGCCAACAGCGCCATATACGCCGCGTTGGTTCCGGTTGGAGCGACGGTCATGGGCATGGACTTGCTTCACGGCGGCCATCTTACGCATGGTAGCCCGGTCAACCGCTCCGGCAAGCTCTATAAGATAGTCTCCTATGGAATTGACCCGCAGACCGAGAGGCTGAATTACGAGGCGATTGAAGCGCTGGCCCGAGAGCACAAGCCCAAGATGATCATAGCCGGATATACCTCGTATCCCTGGATGCCCGACTGGGCTCGTTTTCGGGAGATCGCGGATGCGGTTGGGGCTTATCTCCTGGCTGATATCTCCCACATCGCGGGCATGGTTGCGGCCGGTGTTGTTCCAAGTCCGATTGGCCACGCTCACGTGATCTCGTTCACCACGCACAAGACACTCTACGGCCCTCGCGGCGCCTGTATCCTGACCACTGACAAGCTGCTGGCGGGCAAGGTTGACTCGGCAGTCTTTCCGGGCGAGCAGGGTGGACCTCACATGAACGCAATTGCCGGTATGGCCGTTGCGTTCAAGCTGGCGACTACTGAGCCGTTCCGAGAGATGCAACAGCGAGTGGTCGCAAATGCGCGGCACCTGGCCAGCGAGCTTCAGCGTCACGGCCTCCGTATCCCGTATGGCGGCACCGACACGCATCTGCTGCTGGTCGATACCAAGAGCGTGCGCGCAGCCTCCGGGGTGAGTCCGGACAAGAAGAAGGGGACGCCTCTGATGGGCGATGTTGCGGCCAACATCCTCGACCTGGCCGGCGTTGTCTGCAACCGTAATACCATCCCCGGTGATAAGAGTGCGCGTACGCCCTCCGGAATTCGTTTGGGAACGCCGTGGATCACGCAACGCGGGTTCGGCGAGGCCGAGGTAACCCGGCTGGCAGAGATCATTGCCGGAGTGCTCAAGGCCTGCCGGCCGCACGCACACGCCGGCCGTCGCGGCCCGGTCTACTCAGCACGCATCGACTTCGACGTTCTTGAAGAAGCCAGGCGGGATGTGGTGGATCTGGCCTGCTGTGTCGACCTGCCGCCCGACTACAAGCCCTCCGGCTATCCACATCACTACTTCATGTACAAAGCTACGAAGGACCCGGGCGGGGAGTGGGATGTCATTCAGATCGAAGGCCAGCACGCCCGCGGTTTCTGCAACGTCTCGATGACGAACGACGTGTACGCGCTCGGCGTGGGTGAAGCTCAGCCCACCTGGCTCTTGAAGCCTGACGGGACGTTGTTGAGCGAGGCTGTCCTTAAGCGGCCCGGTACTGAAACGACCCGACTGCAGGTTCTCGTTCCGAAGGAGAAGGAGGCGCGCGTTGCTGCCTGGCTGCGCAGCCTGTCCGACGGCTACGTGACGGTCGATCTAGATGATGACTTCATGAAGGCGCCCGGCCCGGTGGTCGTCAGCCGGTTGGCGCATCAACTTACGGATGAGTGGCCCGAGCGGCCGCCACAGCCCGAAGACTTCACCAGGGGCACCGTCGGCTGGGCTTACGACAAGCCCTATTGGATCGGCCATCGTCACTGCCCGCGGCCTGAGCAGGAGGTCAATCGTGACCTGCAGCCCCTGCCCAAATTCGAGTGGCAGGAGCCCGAAGTTGCCCTTAAGCGCACCACCCTGTACGACACTCACCGGCGCATGGGCGCCAAGATCGTCCCGTTCGCCGGTTACGAGATGCCGGTGCAATACTCGTCGGTGATGGAAGAGCACCTGGCCGTCCGCAGGAATGCCGGCTTGTTTGACGTCAGCCACATGGGGCTGTTCGAATTCAGCGGCGAGAACGTTCACCTGTTCCTGCACACGATCGCAACCAATGATATCACGCTACTGGGTGTCAGCGACTCGCAGTACAGCTATCTGCTTGCGCCCGACGGCAGCGTCATCGACGACATCTGGGTCTACCGGCTGGAGCAAGAACGCTATTGGGTGGTTGTCAACGCGTCGAATAACGACAAGGATTGGGCATGGATCCGGGCCGTCTGTGAGAACTCCGTCCGAATCGATGAGGATAGGCCCTGGATACGAGCGTTGGGCACAGAGAAAGTGGAGATGTTCGACATGCGCGATCCTGCCCGCGGCGATGCACAGCGGGTTCAGATCGCCCTGCAAGGGCCGCGTTCGCGTGACATTCTATTGTCCACGTTAGGCCCGGATGACCCGTTCCGCGCGACACTTCTGGACATGAAGCGTAACCAGATCGCCCACGGTGTCTGGATGGGCTATGATCTCTGGCTTTCCCGAACGGGGTACACAGGCGAGCCGGTGGCGTTCGAGATCTTCGCCCATCCGGCCGATCTGCCTGGTCTGTGGCTGGCCCTGCTTGAGGCGGGCAAGTCATTTGGACTCAAACCGTGCGGCCTGGCCGCGCGCGACAGCCTGCGCATCGAAGCGGGCCTGCCGCTGTACGGTCACGAGCTGGCTGGTCCGCTGGAGCTCAACCCGGGGGCTGCGGGCTTCGCACCTTACGTGAAAGTATATAAGCCATACTTCATCGGCAAGGATGCCTATGTGGCTGCGGAGGCGAAACGCCAGGCGCGCC
>CAYLZG010000002.1:48319-57462 GCA_964387985.1 uncultured Anaerolineales bacterium
GGTGGAAGAGGAGCGCGCGCCGCTGCTCTCACAGGGCGATGTGATCGTCAGCCGTAAGGGCCGGGTCATCGGCTGGGTGACCAGCTGCTCGATCAACACCGAGGGGCGGCTGGTCGGTCTGGCATACGTCCAGGAACCGCACCACGAACGCGGCACCCGGCTGGGAGTGTACAGGGCAGGCAAGGATTCCTGGGAGACGGAGCCTCTTGAGCAACTGTCTTTTGGGGATCGTGTGATGCTGCCTGAGGACATTACGATCCTGCCGAGGTTCTTGAACAAGCAGTAGCCTAATTGCGACTGTTGCGACGTTCATGTACAATGAGTCACAGAGCTGACCCCGGGTTCTAGATGACGCAGCATGACCTCGACTCATTGGTTGTACGTGAACGTCGCATATGGATGAAGTTGACAATGCCGGTACCAGAAGGGATCCCGCCGAGGATTTGACCTCGGACCGGGACCCTGAGGCGCGGTTGCACGAGCGTCTGGCCGAGGTTGTCCGCGTCCTGGCGCTGGCAGAGAAGGAAGGCAGGCTGGCTGGTCCGGCCGCCTTCCGGCTGCTGGAAAAGTATCGGACTCCCTTTGCCGAGGCAATGACCGGCTTTGGCGAAGCCCTGGCAGATTACCTCCCCCTGGATAGCGCATATCCGACGCTTTTTGAACAGCCTGCTTTCTCCGAGGAGCTTCAGCCGCTGTTATTGGGCTTGCGCCACTTCCCTCTGTTCCGGCGCATTCAGGACTTGGGCAGGCACCACCAGAATGACGAACAGGTTGAGCGGGACGTGCTGCTCGGAGGTCAGCCAGGTTTCGACCCGCCTATGAGCCTGCTGGAAGCCTACTATCGCAACACGGTCACGGTGCGCAGTTTTCAGAGCCGAGCTGCCGCGCTGGCGGAGCTTATGCGCGCTGAGGTTCGCACCCGCGTTCTCTCCGAAGGAAGGCCGGTCCGGATGCTGCGCCTGGTGTGCGGAAGCGGTGTGGAACCCGAGGCAGTGATGGCCGATCGAGTTTGCGTAGAGAACCTGGTGGTTACGTGTGTGGATACTAGCTTGTTTGCTCTGCGACGGGCGGGACGAGTTCTGGAGAGGCGGCTTGTACACAAGCCTCGCCTTCTGCGTGCAGACCCGTTGTCGTTGAATTCGAACCCGAACCGGCCGCGCGAGCTCTTCGATATCGTCTACACGCTCACCTTGTTTGTTACGCTGGCCTCTTCCGAGGCTGTAGCGCTGGCGCGCAGCTGCTTCAGCTTTTTGGCGCCCGGAGGCGTGCTGTTGGCGGGCAGCTATGCGCCCGATCTGCCGCGAAGCGAGAAGGCCTTGTTGGCCGGGTTGCTTGGCCTGAGGATCGAATACCGGGATGAGGAAGATTGGCAGCAGTTGCTGCGTGCTGCACGCTTTGATCCGGGAAGCATGCGGTTGGAGCGCCCAGCGCCTTCAACGATTTTGGTAGCTGCACCACGCACCAGGGCTGCTCAGCAATGAATGAAGAGGCAACGCGCGATGATCTCGGGCCGCTGGCGAAGCGAGTGCAGGAATTGCGGGACCTCGTCGATCGCCTCAGCAGGCAGATGGGTCCCGGGTCCCTGGGTGCGATTGAGGCAACACTCGCGCGAAATCGCTCGGAAGTCTACGCGGCGATGGACGCGCTGGGCCATGCGGTCCACGCGTACAAGTTGACCTGCCCCGCACCGGATCGCCTCGACCTTGCGCGCCGCATGGTCGCGGATCCTATTCTTGAGTGGTCCAACACGAGTCCGGTATTCAATCGCGTCCAAGAGGGTAGACTTCAGCCCTTTTATCATGAGCTGATCCAGTTAGTGCGCGACGCGCGAGCATCCGGTGCCGATGCGCCAGCGTTGATCTTCAATGACTACTATGTCCACAGCGTAAGCAGCAACGCAGCACGCAACCGTTTTCAACTCATGGGAGGGCGGCTTTATGTGGAGACGCAGCGCCACCTCGCCTCTGGAGTTCGTTCGCCCAGGGTGGTCTGTCTTCAATACGACGGTGGCGCGACGCTGATGCAGTTGGCCAGCAATCCGGCTGTAGCCGGAAGGGTGCAGTTCCTATGCCTGGACAGCAGTGCGCCTGCTATCCGTCATGCCACTCGGACATTGGGGCCTGTCTTCAAGGGGAACATTCAATTTCAGAAGACCGATGTGCGGCGCTGGCTTTTTGGGCCTGACTGCGAGCAGGAGACCGCCCACGTTGTGATTGCCTTCTCGCTGCTTGAGCGGTGGGACGACCCGACAGTTGTGAGTATTCTGCAGGGCGCGCATCGCCTCTTATGCAGAGGCGGTGTCCTTCTGGCAGGCAGTGTGACTCCAGAAGTTCCTCTTGGCGAGAAGGCCCTTCAAGAGTGCGTGTTGGCCCGAGCCAAGTACGAGCGTAACGAGCAGAAATGGCGAGAGCTCCTCGCCATGACACCGTTTGCCCTCGAAGAAGTAAGCTTCGATTACGAGCCTTTGCACGTCGATCTGGTGCTCACCGCGCGGCGTGCCGACTAGGCCGGCCTCTACCACGGTCAGTCGTCGACTGAGGCGTCGATGCTGAGGCCCGAGCGCTCGGGCTTGCTGCACGCTACTTCTTCATTCGCTTCCAGGATCGATCCATCCTCGCCGAACCGTTTGAGTACGGCCAGCACCTCGCTCCGAGTCGGCACGTTCAATCCGGTCCCGCGCTTCTGCACCTTGGCTGCGCCGATGGCATTTGCCAGAACGCCCAATGAGGGCAGCGGTAGCCCATTGAGGTGGCCGAAGACGACGCCTGCCGCGAGGCTGTCGCCCGCGCCGGTCGCATCCACCACAGGCACCGGGTAGCCCGGCGCGATCTCGAATTGATCCGGCGTCACCAGCAAGCAGCCTGCCACATCGCGCTTGACCACCACCAGCTTCGTGTCGGCCGCGACCAGTGCCTGTCCTGCGCTCAACGCATCCCGCGCACCCGTCAGACGCATGGCCTCCTTTTCGTTTGCCAGCACCACGTGGGACAGGCTCGCCATCTCCTTGTGCCACTCATTGTTCAGCGAGGGGTTGCCGGGTCCGGGATCGAAGAAGGTGGGCACACCGGCGGACTTGGCTTCGCGGAATGCCTCGAGCACTAACGCGATGACGCCCTCGGTCTCTGCCCAGCCGTCCGCGAATATGGCGCAGGCATTGCGGATCTCCTGGCGCCACGATTCCGAGAGTGCGTTCACGCGCAGCTCACCCTGGTAACCCAAATACGCCGGCTCGCCTGCTGAGTCGACGACCACGCCTGCTACGGGTGTGCGCACTGCCGGGCTAACCACGATGTGGCCACAGTCGATGCCCTCGCTTTGCAGTCCTTCCAGCACGGCCTCGCCGAAGGCATCATATCCCAGCTCGCCCAGGCACATCACGTTCAGCCCAAGTCGCGCGGCCATGATGGCTGTGTTGCACGAGCCTCCCGGCCCAAGCTGCAGATAGGTGACGCGCTGCAGGTCGGTCGCCTGGACGGGGAACGCAGGAATGTGCATCGACAAATCAGCGATCAGGTCCGCGATCACGATGACGGGTGCAGGCATGTGGCCTCCAATGTCTTCACAAACTGTTCGGGTGTCAGCGGCGTCCCCGGCAGCCCAAGCGCTCGGGACAGGCGCACAAGCTGTGGGGGCTCAACCTCCGCAGCTGCCAGCACCTCCGCACGCGCCAGCACATCTGCCGCGTCGCCATCCGCCTGCACCTGGCCTTTTGACATGACGATTACGCGCTCGAAATGCTCGGCAGCAAAGTCGATATCATGGGTGATGGTCACGACCGTCCGGCGTTTGTTCCTAAGCTGCTCGACGATGTCGCCGATGCGCGCCAGTCCGCGTGCATCCTGGCCGGTCGTCGGCTCGTCCAGCACGATGACCGGTGTATGCATGGCAAGGACTGCAGCCAGCGCGAGCAGCTTGCGCTGTGAAAGGTGCAGGTCGTACGGGTGCTTATCCAGCTCATTGTCAAGCCCGACCGCGGCCAGAGCCTTTTGTGCGGCTTCCCGGGCCTCTGAGTCGTTTCGCCCCAGGTTCTTCGGTCCGAAACTGGCCTCTTTTATCACCGAGCGCTCGAAAAGCTGGTCGTCAGGGTTCTGGAAGACATAGCCCACGCGCGAGGCCAGCTTCGCGACCGATGCCGCGACGGTGTCCCATTCGCCCACGTGCACGCTGCCCCCTGTCGGACGCAACAACCCGTTGAAATGCTTGACGAGGGTCGTCTTTCCCGCCCCATTCTCGCCGACGATGGCAACCGATTCGCCCGAAACCAGGGTCAGTGAGACGCCCCGCAGCGCCTGAACGCCCGAAGGATAGGTGAAAGTGAGGTCCGTGATCGTGATGTTCATGGCGAGAAGAACTTCACTGCTTCGTCGAGTGTGACGGGCAATGGCCGGTCCGCAGGAACACAGCCCTGCGTGACGGCCAGGCGGGCGGCCTGTGTGTAGCGTGTGGGTGCGAGCCCGTATGTCGGCAAAGACGGGTCGGCCAGGACATCGTGTGGATGGCCGTCGTGAACGATGCGCCCGCCATCAAGAAGGATGATGCGGTCCGCATGGACTGCAATCCACTCGAGCTTGTGCTCGGCCAGGACGACCGTTGTTCCGGTTTTGGTTAGCGCGTCCAGGGTCTCGAATACCTCGCGGGTGCCGACCGGGTCAAGCTGCGAAGTGGGTTCGTCGAGCACTAGCAACTTGGGCTGCATTACCATGACTGAAGCGATGGCCAGCCGCTGTTGTTGGCCGCCGGAGAGCGCATAGGGCGAGCGCTCGGCCAGCTCTTCCAGACCCGTGAGGCGCAGGACTTCTTCGATGCGTGGGAGCAT
Organism: uncultured Anaerolineales bacterium; assembly: GCA_964387985.1. Taxonomy (GTDB): domain Bacteria; phylum Chloroflexota; class Anaerolineae; order CG2-30-64-16; family CG2-30-64-16; genus JALOOB01. The sequence goes on from CAYLZG010000002.1 coordinate 53,136, forward strand.
CTCTTCCCGCGGAATGCCGAGGTTCTCCAGCCCGAAGGCCAGCTCTTCCCTCACGGTGAACCGCGCGCCGGTGATCTGGTTGAAAGGGTTCGCAAATACCAGGCCGATTTCACCCGCCAGATCGGCCAGCGGCGTCTGGACCAGGTTGCGCTCCCCGACGTGGATGGTCCCGACTACGGTCCCTTTGTAGAAGTCGGGGACGAAGCCTGAGAGGGAATAGCAGAGAGTCGATTTGCCCGCGCCGTTCGCACCGATCACGGCGAGGAACTGGCCCGCGGGAACGTCGAGATCGATGTCCTGGAGCGATGGCGCAGTGGCGGCCGGGTAGGTGTAGGTGAACCCCCTGACGGCAATCATGAGGCACGTCTCAGCCAGATGCCAGCGGCCACCGCGGCGGCCATCCCGATCAGCAAGGCAGCTCGCGCAGCTTTCTGGGCTGCGGAATCGGGCAGCACGAGCAGGCTGGTCTTCTTGCCCTCACGTGAGAAGGCACGCGCCTCCAGTGACATGGCGCGCTCCTCGATGTCGATGATGCTGCCCAGCACGAGTGGCACGACCAACGGCAGGAGTGCGCGCACTCGCCTGCCGACCCCGCCCTCTGTCTCCAGGCCGCGCGCGCGCTGCGCATCGAGGATGGTGTTAGCCTTGGCCTGGAAGCGCGGTGCGATCTGGATGGTAGCCAGCACGATGTAGGTGAGGGCTTTGGGCGCGCCGCGTTGGTCCAGTGCGATCATCAAGGTGTCGGGCCGGACGGTGAGCGAAAGGAGGAGGAAGGCGCCGATGACCGCCAGGATCCGCCCCGTGCTCTGGGCCGCGAAAAGCAGGCCCTCGCTCTTGAGCGACAGAGGGCCCAGGTGGGCTATCGGCGTGCCTCCTGTCCAGAACAAGCCCTGGATGAGAAACACCGAAATGGCAAACGGCAGCGCGATCTTGAGCGCGCTGGACAGCAGGTTGGGCAGCACCTGGCCCCAGGCCGCCAGGGGCAGTATCACGAACAGAAAGACCAGGTACGGTCCCCACGGACCGGGCAAGGCCAACCCTGCCACGAGGCAGAAGCCAACCACCGCCAGCATCGTCAACGGATGCAGGCGGTGCAGGCTGCTCGGCCTCGGGGCGTACAGACTGAATGCGTTCGCCATTAGTGGGTTCTTGCCACAGGAAGCACATGGATCACCGGAGACCGCCCTGTGCGGTTCGGTGATCTGCGGCTACTTGGGCAGGTGCTCAGCGTTCGGGAAGCGCACCCTCAGCCGCAACGGGAGCGCAAGCACGATCAGGAACACGACCAGGAAGGTCGCCAGCTTATCTAGCGGGTCCGAGACGATGCCCTGCCCGAAGGTGGCCTGCATGATTCCTGCCCCCGATGCGCGTAATGCGGCAACGATCAGATCCGTGCCGGCGCCGGTCACGCCACCGAATACGATGGCCGAGGTAGGGGCCGAGAGGATGGCCGCCACAACCCCAGTGATCAGTCCGCCGAGCGCCCACATCCAGATGCGTCGCGCCCAGCCGATGCGGGTGAAAATGCCGGCCAGCAGGCCGATCACGGCCGCCACATAGAAGAAGGGTGTGTAGGTGGGATTCAGACCTGACAGTCCCCAGATCAAGTTGGTCAGGGCGCCGGTGATCAAGCCAGCCAGCGGGCCGGCGAGCATGCCGACCAGCACGGTGCCGATGGAGTCGAGGTAGATGGGGATCTTGAGCAGGACGATGATCTGTCCGATGGCGATGTTGATGGCGATTGCGACCGGGATGAGTGCAAGGGTGAGGGTGTTGAAGCTTCGCTTCATCTGCAGTTCCTCCTGTTGGGTGTGCCAACTACCATTTAGTATCTACATTGTATGGCAAACATGCGCGGCTGTCCAATGAGCGCGGTGGATGGCGATTGCACGGCCGCGGCAGTTGTGCGATAATTGTCCCATCTGGCGTGGCTGAGAGCAACTGGGGAGGAGATGGCATTTTGAAGCGTCAAGGTGAGACTTGGGATTACGAGCAAGGCGTGCCCGACCAGGCAGAGATCGATCGCATCATCCGTGCAGCTCTCGCGGAAGACATCGGTGACGGCGACGTCACAACGGACAACACCATTCCGGAGGACAGCCGGCTCGCCGGGCGCTTTCTGGCTAAGGAGGGCGGCGTAGTTGCCGGCATGGAGGTGGCGCGGCGCACGTTCGAGTTGCTGGATGGGCGCACCAGGTTCGACGTCCTCATCGGTGACGGTCACCGCGCCAGGCGCAGGCAGGTCCTCGCGACGGTGATGGGCCCAGGCCGCGCAATCCTCTCGGGCGAGCGCGTCGCACTCAACTTTCTGCAACGCATGTCGGGCATCGCAACAGCCGCACGCCGCTACACAGCTGCGGTCGCCGGCACCCAAGCAGTCATCCTGGACACCCGGAAGACGGTTCCCGGGCTGCGTCTCTTCGATAAGTGGGCCGTGCGGCTGGGGGGTGCGGCCAATCATCGCACCGGCCTCTACGATATGGCGCTCATCAAGGATAACCACATCGCCGCGGTCGGGTCCATCACGGAGGCGGTGTGCCGCGTGCGAGAGGGCGATTCCCGGGGCCGGCCCATCGAGGTCGAGGTGACGAACCTTGAACAGCTGGCTGAGGCGCTTGAGCTTCCCATCGACCGCATCCTGCTGGACAACATGGCCCTCTCGATGATGGCCGAGGCCGTACGCCTGGCCGGCGGCCGCATCCCGCTGGAGGCATCCGGCGGCGTCACGTTGAAGACGGTGCGCTCAATCGCTGAGACAGGCGTGGACTACATCTCCGTTGGTGCTCTGACTCACTCGGTCAATGCGCTCGACATAAGTTTGGATATTATGGATTGAAGGTTTCCTCCGGAGGGGATATGACAACGTTACAGTCGATCGATCGGACGTGGATGTCCGTGGATGATATCTACGATGAGCTGAAGGCGCGCATCGGCGAGTACACGCCAGAGTTCGAGTTGCGCATCAAGGCCGAGCTGGCTTTCGAAATCAATCAGCTAAAATTGGAGCGCAACGCAGTGATCCTGGGCCATAACTATATGGAGCCAGCCCTGTTCCACTCCGTGCCCGATTTCGTGGGCGATTCGCTCGATCTCTCGCGCAAGGCGGCACAGACCGAAAAGGATGTGATCGTCTTCTGTGGCGTGCGCTTCATGGCCGAGACTGCCAAGATCCTCAATCCTACCAAGACGGTTCTTATCCCCTCTCTTGAAGCCGGTTGTTCGCTTGCGGCGAGCATCACGGCAGATGATGTGCGCAGCCTGAAAGCGCGCTTCCCGGGTATCCCGGTGGTGACCTATGTGAACACCTACGCCGATGTCAAGGCCGAGAGCGACGTATGCTGCACCTCCGGCAACGCGGTTGCGGTCGCGAAGGCTTTGGGCGCCGACTCTTTCATCTTCCTGCCGGACGAGTACCTGGCCCGGAATGTGGCGCGCGAGTCCGGCAAGCGCATCATCATCCCTCGCAAGCTGCCCGACGGGACCCTGGAAGTCGAGACGACCGAGCCATACGACATGGTTGGGTGGGGTGGACGGTGCGAAGTGCACGAGCAGTTCTCCGTGCGCGACATCGAAGCCGTACGCGCTCAGTTCCCCGATGTGGTGATCCTTTCGCACCCCGAGTGCAGCCCGGAGGTCGTGGCTGCATCGGACTTCTCCGGCAGCACGAATGCCATGATTCGCTACGTCGAGCAGACGACGGCGCCCCGCTACCTGCTTCTGACCGAGTGTTCGATGGGTGAGAATGTGGCCGCAGCGAATCCGGACAAGGAGATGCTGCGGCTCTGCAGCATACGCTGCCCGCACATGAACCAGATCACGCTGGAGATGACGCGCGACGCGCTCAAGCACATGCAGTACGTGACCGAGGTTCCGGAGGAGATCCGCGTCCGCGCCTATCGCGCGGTGCGCCGCATGCTGGACATCGGATAGCGAACGATAGCTAAAGGGATCGAGGGGCGTCACGAAGCGCTTTGCGCGCGGTTGCGCAACGTAGTGCGCACGGCAAACAGTAAGCCAAAAGACAGGGCCAGCAGGATCACGGCCAGCGTCAGGGCCTGGTCCATGTCCATTTCGAACCCCATGTAGACCGCCAGGGGCATGGTCTGGGTCCGGCCAGGCAGGTTACCGGCGAAGATGATCGTCGCACCGAATTCGCCCAGGGCGCGTGCCCAGCACAATGTCGCGCCCCCGATGATGCTCTGCCACGTCAAGGGCAACATCACATGGCGAAAAGTCTCCCATGTTGACGCGCCATCAAGTGCAGCCGCCTGCTCCAACTCGCGACTGACCCCACTCAGTCCCACAGCAGCGGTCTTAACGTAGTAAG
>CAYLZG010000002.1:57472-83817 GCA_964387985.1 uncultured Anaerolineales bacterium
GCTTGTGCCATCACCACAGCAAGGGTCGTGAACGGGATATGGATGCCCAGTGGTTCCCACAGTCCGCCCAGCAGCCCGCGCCGTCCGAATGCCATCAGCAGGGCCAGTCCCGCCACCGCGGGCGGGAGCACCGTTGGGAGATCGATCAGCACTTCGATCAGAGAGACTCGGGGAGGACGCCGACGGCCCAGGAGATACGCCAGAGGTGTTCCGAAGGCCAGGACCGCCAGCATCGTGACGGTGCTCGTGCCCAGGCTGAGCAGGATCGCCTGGCGCGTCGTCTCCTGTCTTGTTGCTTCCAACAGAGATACGGGTGGCGTCTTTGCGACCAGTGCAATGAGCGGAACCAGGATCAGGACCAGCAATGGACCGCTCAGGACCAACAGCGGCCAGGTAGGCTGAGTTTGCTGTTCGTGATTTGTTTTTGGTCTGGGCCAGGCAAGTGAAGCCACAGCGGGCATCCCCTCAACATCGATCCGGCGCAACCGGAGTGTTCCTATGAACCCGGCAATTGTCCGGCTGGTGAAGTTCGAGCCGAGGCCATGCGATGCAAATCATCGAGTGCGACGAGCATCGCTTCGACCTGGGAGGCACGAAAACGATGGACCAGTCCCACCACCTCATCATCATGCGTGCGCCCTCGATCGCGAGCCAGCCACTCTGCCAGGAGCTTTCTCTGTGCCTCGATCACTTGCACTGCCAGTTGCGGGTCGCTACGCAGGGCCAGGTAGATGCGGGCCAAGAGTGCAGTCCGCACGTTGCGCGGAAATCGTTCCGGTGTGACGAGCCAGCCTTCCATCGCTGCACGTCCGGCGGGTGTGGGGGCATAGATCACGCGGCGTGGCCCTGCACCGCGCTCTTCAGCCAGCTCCTCGACGAATTCCAGCTTCAGCAGTTTGCGCAGCAGGAAATAAACCTCGCTGGTCTCGATCCTCCAGATGGCGCGCAGCGCCTCATCCGACTTCAGAACTTGGGCCAGTTCATATCCGTGCATCGGCCGCTCACAGAGCAGCGCCAGCACGACGTTCTCTGCAGGCCAGTCAGCGTGCATGTGAATCTCCGTTGTCTGTGAGCATCCTATTTATAGTGTAAATAGCAGGCGTTCGCATTCTACCGGTTGTGTGCGGCACTGTCAATAATACGCTGGCGCGTATGGCCGAGGCCGACTTGACGGGTACCGGCGTAAGTGATACTATTTACAATGTAAATACTCGGGTACAGAGGAGACATAACGATGCATCCAGCCCTGCGTTCGCTCCACCTTTTTGTGCTTGCGCTCATTGTCTTCGCCTTCCTTGCAGCATGTGCCCCGGTTCCCAATCCATCATCGCCTGTTGCCCCTCCCACAGAGCCTGCCGCACAACCAGCACAGCCGCCTGTGCCGCAGGAGCTGACCGTGTTCGCGGCGGCCTCCCTGACTGAGAGTTTTACGGAGATCGGGCAGCAATTTGAGGCCACTCATCCCGGGGTGACGATCACTATGAATTTCGCCGGTTCGCAGCAGTTGCGCGCTCAGTTGGAACAGGGCGCCCGCGCCGATGTCTTCGCCTCCGCCAACACCAAGGAGATGAACGCAGCTATCGCATCCTCTATCATCATCTCTGGGACGCAACGGACCTTTGCACGCAACCGGCTGGTTGTGATTTACCCCAGGGACAATCCCGGAAAAGTGGAGACGTTGGCCGATCTCGCCAAACCAGGGCTCAAGCTTATCGTGGCTGACAAAGCAGTGCCGGTGGGACAATACACGCTGGGCATGTTGGATAAGATGGGAAAGAACCCGGCCTATGGCGCTGACTTCCCGAACAAGGTCTTGGAGAATGTGGTTTCGCGCGAGAATGATGTGAAGGCGGTCGTCGCTAAGGTGCGGCTCGATGAGGCGGATGCAGGCGTGGTCTACTCGACAGACGTGACGCCCGCTGCGGCACAGGATGTGACCGCGTTGGTGATCCCGGATGAATTCAACCAGGTTGCAGTCTACCCCATTGCTCCGCTGGCCAACGCGCCCCAGCCTGATCTGGCGAAAGAGTTCATCGATTTCGTCCTATCCGATGCGGGTCAGAAGTTGTTGGGAAGCTATGGCTTTATCTTAGATCGGTGATGAGGCGTTTGGCGAGAGGCGGTGGCGCTTGGGGCGTCTGAGGTCTCACCTGCACCCTGATCGACAGGGCCCCCGCTTCCGATGACTGCCGGATTACCGGCAGTCCATGCAGTGCGGCTTGAAGGGCGGTTGCTGCATCGGCGCCGGCGTCCCAAATCACTGAAGCGTCAATACACAGCGCATCCCGCGCTTCGCAGGCCATGGTTGCCCGAAAATCAATGACTCCTGGCACGGCAAACAGCGCCTCATTAAGCTCGGCCAGGGTCAGAACGCCATGTGTACCGATGGCGACCCGGTTGGCGATGCGGCCCTCGACACGGGCAAGGGTTCCCAGAGCTGTGCCGCACGGACACGGGCCAGCGACGAAGTGGCTCAGGTCACCGGTGCGGTAGCGAATCAGCGGCATTCCACGGCGCGTGAGTGTGGTGAAGACGATTTCGCCGGTCTGTTCCTCAGGAAGTGGGCGTCCTGTCTCTGGATCGACCACTTCGAAAAGCATGTCGGCTTCTCTCAAGTGGTAGCCGCGCCTGGCCTGGCATTCAACTCCTCCACCGAGCCCCATTTCGGTCATACCGTAGTGGTTGAAGACTGTGCACCCCCATGCGTGCTCCACCGCTGTCACAAGGGACGCCGGGACACTATCGGTCGTGAGCAGCACGCATCTGACAGCCAGGCGTGGCGCACCCGGCTGGCGGGCCAGCGCGAGCACCTGGGTCGGTGAGCCGACAACGACTTCCGCTCCGGTCGCTTCCAGCGCTTCCAGCGCTGTGTCGATGTTCGTCACCGGGCCGTGCGGAATGCCGCCGGCTCCCAACCGGGCGAGCGCAGTGAAGAGCAGGTTACCCACGCTGCCGGGCCTGGCTACTGGCAGCAGAATCAGAACCCGGTCGCCACGCCGGGTGAATGTTGACATCCCGATCCTGAAGAAGTCGATCGTGAGTTCCTGATCGGCCGCGGTGAAGTAGAGCCGCTTGGGCTGTCCCGTAGTGCCTGAGGTGTCCAGGGTGACCACGCGTGCGATCTCGTCTTGGGAAACGCACAGAAACGCGAGCGGGTCATCTTGGATGTCCTGTGGGGTAGTGAAGGGCAGGCATGCCAGGTCGTCCAGGGTGCTGATCTCCTCTGCCCTTATTCGCTGGCGCCGGTAGAACGCGCTCTTCGCCCGCGCCAGGCGCAATGTGCCGCGCAAACGAGCGAGCTGGTGCGCCGTCAGCGACTTCGCAGACAAAGGATGCTCCCCACGGCCGATCTTTGCGGATATCCATGGCTCCAGCGGCGACAGCGGAATGCCTGTCCCGTCAGCCGAGCTGAACTGAGCGGCCGGGGTTGTGGGCATCGGGTTCACCGGTCGGGTGAAAGCCGGGTGGGGACCGGTGCGGGTTCGGGTTGCCGCACCGGCCAGTCAGGCGCCGGAATGGGCCGCTGCGGAGCGAGCGGGCGTCGTCTTTCAAGCGGGTGGGCAGGTTGCCGCAAAGGCACCCGGATCGGTTTGCCAACTTGCTTGCCAATTTCCATTTTGCAGGTATCTCCGGTATTGCTCCTGGACGATGCCGATGGCATCCTCCAGCGAGACGAATGGGGGTGCGCCCAGGCACCGGGCCGCGTTCAGGAGCATCATGTGTTTGACGACGTTGCCAGCATACAACTCGACGATGGCGTGCACCGCGCACTGCTCCGCTCGCCAGCCGCTTTCGTGCAGGATAACGCTGCCTTGTGCCTCCACGAGCACCATGAAGCGCTCCCGATATTGGACGTACTGGTCGAGGACATGGCCGGCGCTGTAGGACGCGTACAGTCCGCATGTGCAGAGCTGCACGGGAGTCAGTGAGCCGCAGCGGTCGCAGACGGCCATGCGTGCGACCGGCCCTTCCCACTTGAACGGGGCAAGGGCCGATCGGACACCTGCTCGCTCCATCGAGAGTGCCTTGAAGCCGAGCGGTCCGATCGCATCCGGCCAGGCACGGAATGGGTGGTTCATGCTATCTTTGCGACTCCGCCCGATACAGGGCGCGCCCGCGCCGGCTCGTCAGGTTGTAAGCGCAGAAAGGAATCAGCCGGCCATCGGGGCTCATGACATGGATGCAACAGTCCCGGAGTCGTTCCAGGTCCAGCGTCCAGGCATCCTGAAAGGCCATGCCTGAGACACAGAAGGTGTGGCTCTTGGCCCGGTCGAGAAATGTATCCCATGCATCCAGGTTGGTCTGCACGACGATCTGCGGCCCAGCCAAACCCTCGCTGCGCTGTGCGCCGGTTTCGCCGGCCTCAGGCGTCGTCCGCTGCGTTGCCGTCCAGTGTGTAGCAACGAAACTGCGCGCCCGCGCCGCGCCCTCCTTGGCGGGTCTGGGCGCGCAGCAGCTTCCGGCAGCGTGGGAGGTTAATGGAATGGGCCGGCCGTCTGGCATGATCACGAAGTTGCCGTGGAACGAGCAGAGTGCGTTTTCGCAGCCCGGGGGTCCGAAGTTTTCACTTCGCATGGTCGCCTGCGTCTGGACGGCGATGGCGCTGATGATTTCGGGGATCGTAACTCGTGCGTTGTCGGTTGGTGGCTGCGGATAGCGTCCAAAGTAGCTGATCGGCTGAAAGTGAACGCCGCGCACACCGGGTGCACAACCCAGCGCATACTCGATGATCGCGCCGATCTCATTGGTATTGATGCCCGGCACCAGCGTTGGCACCAGTACGACGCCGATTCCGTGCTTGCAGCAATGCTCGACGGCGGCTTTCTTCTGGTCGGCGAGGGCTCGCCCGCGCAGGGCTTTGTGGATGTCGTCGCGCGTTCCGTCAAACTGCAAGAACACCGTAGACAGCCCGGCGTCCTTCAGCCGCCACACGTAGTCGGGGTCTCGCGCCAGGCGCAGGCCATTGGTGTTCAGTTGGATGAAGGTGAACCCCAGCGATCGTCCCAGGGCAACGATCTGCGGCAAGTCGTCACGGACGCATGGCTCGCCGCCTGAAAGTTGGATATTGAACGGACCTCCGGCTTCGAGCACCCGCCGGTACCATCCCGCGATCGTTGCCAGTTCGGGGTCGGGCGCGGGGTGCACTTCGGAGTCTGCAAAGCACACAGGACAGCCCAGGTCGCAGGATGCCGTGACTTCCAGGAGCACGGAGCAGGTATGCTGGCGATGGTCGGAGCACAGGCCGCAATCGTAAGGACATCCTTTGTTGATGCCGGTGAACGGTGTCTCCGGATAGCTGGGGATTTTGGGTCTCACCCACGACTCAAACGCCGGACTTCCGCGCCAGATCACGCTGGAGAATTCACCGTGTTCTGGGCAGGCTTTGCGAAGATAGATGTCTTTGCCGCGCGCCACGCGTTGGGCAGGGATGCGGGCCAGGCACTCCGGGCAGAGGCTTTCAGTCCGTGAGAGGATGGTTTCGCCGGTCAAGACTACCAACCCTCGCCCGCCAGATCGAAGCCGTTTTCCACGAGCAATTCCTTGACCTTCTGGAACGTGCCGAGGACCATGATGGGGCAGCGGCTTCGCAGGTTGTTGGCGTCGCCCAAGATTTCGTCGCAGCGGATGCCTCCATATTCGACGCCGTATCCACCCTTGAACCACCGCACCAGGGCTTCGACCATCAGTCGCAGCCGCACGTCCTCGTCCTGTTCTGGCCTGCCTTTGCCTGCGTAAAGGCCTAACAGGCATGCTCCACCAGTGAGCGCACCGCACGTTTCTCCCGTGAAACCGATTCCCTCGGCCAGCGCGTTCATGGCCGCCACCAAATCGGGATTCTCTTTGCCCTGCAATTCCATGCCCATGATGAGCAGAATCTGGCTGCAATAGAAGCCTTGCTCTCTTAGCTCCTTCATGCGATCCAATTCTTCCATGTGTGTCATGCTCCTGGCACTTTGACCGAACCGGCCGTCATCAATTTGAATGGAGCCGCGCGGCGACATGCGGTACGCAGCTGGATAGTGGGCGCTTGCAGGCAGTCAGCCAGTAGAAGCCTGGCTTGAGGCGTTCGATCGCTTTGGAGCCGGAACGGCAATCGCCGCCCCAGAAAGCTGCGGGCGAAATGCCGGCCAGGATGAGCCGCGCGGCCAGCACCTTCAAAGCGTCTGAGCGATCCTGCCACCGCTCGAGTTCGAAGCCCTGCCCCGTCAATCGGGTTACGATTTCCGCCCTGGACAGGGCTCCGCGCAGGCAGGAGGTAGGGCGCTGGTCCCGGGATCGATCTGCGCCTTCTCCCGAACGCGTATACAGATCGGTCAGGATCAGCTGCCCGCCGGGCTGCAGCACTCGCCGGAACTCTGCCAGAGCGACATCGACGTCAGGCATGAGTGACAGGGTGCACTCTGCGATCACCGCGTGCAGCAGGCCATCCCCGATCGGCAGGTGCTCGCCGTCAGCCTGAACCAGGGGCAGCGTGGACTCGCACCTGCGCCCGTGTGCAAGAAGCACGGCCGATGCATCGACTCCTGACGCGGCCAGGCCCTGCGGCCCGCGCATGTGCGCCACGGTGACGCCGGCGCCGCACCCCACGTCCAGCACCCGCGCGCCGCGCGGCAGTGCACAGGCTGCCAGTATCTCATCGGTCAGAGCCAGCCCGCCGGGATGCAGGCTATCCCCCAACGCCTCCCGCAGCCCCGGTTGCTCATAGATTCGAATGGTTCCGTCGATCATCTCAATCACACAGGCGCGCGGTGCGACGCCCGTCACTTGTCCTCAAGCGTCTTCTCGACCTCCGCCATCCTGCCGAGCGCAAGCTCCTCGGGGATCCACACCTGGCCACACTGCGGGCATCTAAGCAGATCAACAGGAAAGGCGCTGCCCAGGTAGGCAATACTGACCTTGGCAGGCTGGAGCGGAATGCTGCATGCTGCGCAGATCCAAGGCACCTGGCCGGAGGGCAGCGTAGGTTCGTTCATGCTCGCACCCCCTCTGCGATTTCCATCCGATGGCTGTACGCGTTGTGGATGACAAACGCATCCCCTTCCGCGGCGTATTCCACCCAGTAAGTTACCGCCGTAGGCTGGTAGTGGGCTAACAGATGACCGGTGGCAGAGTTCAACAGCTTCCGGCCGGTCCGCTCTGCGTATTCGATGACGCGCTGGATATCTTCGACAAGGATCAGTCGTTCTTCCAGTCGTGCCTGGACGTCTGGTGCGATCAGGAGGCGTATCGCCTCGTAAGCGTCCTGTGTTCCTGTCATCTCTTCCCCCCAAACCTCCTTAAGCAGCCGTCGCTTCAGATGTGCCCGGTTTTCGTGGCGCTGCGAGAAGCCAGGGCCAGGGCGCTCGCCCCTGGCGCTTGCATCCGGTTCGTAGATCAGGTCGAGCAGGTGCAGCGTCGGTTTGCCGCGGTTGGCGAAGAAGTCCCGGCACATCGCACAATAGGTCACGTAGTCCAGGGAGCTTTCTGCGATGCGGCGTTGCACGACTTCTTCGGCCAGTGGGCGGTTGGCAAGCCACATCACCCCTCCGTAGCTGCAGCACTCGGTGCGCTCGCGGCTCAACGGCAGTTCTTCGATGGCATAGCCCAACTGGCGGATTATGGTTCGGGCGCTCGCCTGGATCCGCGCCTCGTACCGGGTGGTGCATGGATCGTGGACGCACATTGCTGGGAGGGCGAGGCCTGGCGCGACAGACTCTGACCTCTGCGGTAGCCCATGTTCGGCGTAAACCTCCCAAAGGGAGACGAGCTCAATCTCCGGCAGATTAGCCTTGAACATCTGGTAGCAGGTTGAGCATGCGACGACGAGTCTGCGTGCACCTAGCTTTTCAAGATCGGCTCGCATTTCAGCCAGTGCCGCCTGGAACAAGTCTGTGCGCCCGGCCCAGTCGGCTGGTGCGCCGCAGCAGCGCAGCATGAGACCGGCATTGCCTAACTGCTCGCACACATACGCATAGGCCTGCATGACATGCCCCGGGGAAGAGCCGGCGAGCTGGCAGCCGGGAAAGAAGACTGTGCCGCTGGACGTGTTGCCGGGATAGGGACGTGCAAGCGCGAACTTATCGCCGTTGCTGAATTCCATGTCGCGCAGCGCGAAATCGTGCGCAGAAGGCGGCATGCGCCCCTGTTCCACCATCACACGGCGGGCGTTCTTAATGATGGGCCCCATATCCAGATCTTCCGGGCATATTTCGCCACAGAGGCCGCACAGGCTGCAGGAGTTGATGAACTGGTTGGACTTGCGCTCGCCCTTGACGATGGACAGATTATTGTAGATCTCTCTCAGGTATTTGCGCGGGTAGCGTCCGTAGGCACGGAGGTACTCGCAGGTCTTGACACACTCCATGCATTCGCACTGAATGCATCTCTCTGCTTCGGCAATCGCTTCCTCACGCGAATAACCAGCGTGCGGATTCGCCAAAGGGATCGCAGGCTGGGGCGGTATCCCCGCGGTGTTGGTATAGAGCCGGGTGACGTAGCTGCCTTCTTTGATACGCGATGCTGTCAACGATACTTTTTGCAGATAGCGGTCGATGGAGATCGCAGCGCGGCGGCCGTCGGAGATGGCGCGAATGGGCGAGCGCTCGGCGCCGCTCCGCAGCATGTCTCCACCGGCAAAGACTCCTTCCATGCTGGTTTCGAAAGTCACCGGGTCCACGGCAACCCGGCCGGACTCAGTCACGGATAGCCCAAAGGTCGATTCGGGTGGCCAGCCCACCGCGAGGTACAGCGCATCGCATTCACGGCGCAGTGCAGCGAGGCTCTCCGGTTGGAGGCCCGCGTTCAGGCTGATCTCAGCGAAGACAGACTCGACAATGGCCAGTTCATCGCAGAGGATGCGGCGCGGCAGGACCGCTTCGGGAAAGTCCAGTAGGCGACCACCAAACCGGTCTCGCGCTTCATACACCGAAACGGTATACCCTTTGCGGGCGAGGTCGAAGGCCGCCGTGAGTCCGCTCAGTCCGCCGCCCACCACCGCCACGGTCTTACCGCGCTTGGGCAGCACGCGCGGCTTATCGGGCGCGCCGCCGTATTCGGTGCAGGCGAGCTCCAATGCCCGGATTTCGATGGGGTCACCAGCCTCCTGGCGCTTGCAGACTGGTTGGCACGGCGCGTCGCAGATTCGGCTGATGGTGCGCGGGAAGGGGAGAGTGCGAGCCAACACCTTCAGGCCTGCGGCAAAGTCGCCGGCCGCGACGGCAGCGACCATCGCCCGCACATCCACGTGGATGGGACAGCTCGCCGAACAGGTGGGCGCGCAATCCTGGATGCATTGGTCTTCCAATCTGCGGAGCTCGTCTTGTCCGATCATGGTGTGCCTCTTGCTGGTCGCGCAGGTGAGCCCTCTGATTCAATCCGCGGCGATCGGATCGTCCAACGCGTTCATTGGAGTTTTCCCGGGGGAACGGCCGCCGGCGCGATCCGAAACATGGAGGGCCATCACGTCACAGCCCGGCTCCGATGATGCAGGAGCCGGGCTGTGAGCCGGCAGTTCTAAGCCGTAACGGCAGCCTGCGCCTTGATGCCGGCCAGGATCTTCTCCGGCAGTGCGGGCAGGTGCGTGATTCGGACGCCGGTCGCATCCTTGATCGCGTTGACTACCGCAACGTGAGATGCGGTCAGCGGGGCCTCGCCGACTCCGGAGGCGCCAAACGGACCGTATTCGCGCGGTGATTCAACGTAGTAGATGTCGAACTTGTCCGGGATGTCGCGGGCATAGGGCAGCCCGCAGGCGATCATGGTCGTGTGCTTGTTGATGTCTTCATAATCTTCGGTCAGGGCCAGGCCGATGCCTTGGGCAATGCCGCCGTACATCTGGCCATCGACGATCAGCTTGTTGTTGATCTTGCCGGCATCGACGATACACGTGAAGCCCTCGCAAATCGCCTTGCCGGTCTTCATGTCCACGCCGACCTCGGCCATGAAGACAGAATACATGTAGCAGCTGAACGGCCGGCCTTGAGCGTTCTCATCGCAGCCCTGGCCGATGGCAGCCGTCCATTTGCCCACCGCCTTGAGCGGGATCTTGTCTGCCACCATCTCGTCATAGGTGCGGAGGGAGCCATCCGACTTGCGCATGGCCTCGATCAGGTTTTCGCAGGCGTTTTTGATCGCGTTGCCGACGACCACCTGGCTGCGGCTGCCGCCCGCGGGCCCTCCGACCGGCGCGAGCGCGGTGTCGTTGAGGACCATCTTGATCTGCGAAGGTTCGATCTCCAACGCGCGCAGCGCCTCGTGCGCTGTGCCCAGTACGCCGGCATCGGCGCCCTGGCCATGGTCATGCCATGTGGCGTACACGGTGACGCCCTCTTTGTCTAGCTCCACCCACGCTTCGGCACTATCCGCACCGTCCAGCCCTGCGCCGTAGATGCCCAGAGAGATGCCGACACCCTTCTTGCGCTCCGGCGTGGACTCCGCCTTGGCCTTCTCCTTGGCGGCCTTGTACAGCGGCCGCAGCATGTCGAACATCTCCGGGAAACTCATTGCATCGGGCACCTGGCCGGTGGGGGTCGTGGCGCCCGGCCGGTAGACGTTCTTGTACCGGAGCTCGAGCGGATCCACGCCCATCTTCTCGGCCAGCTCGTCCATGAGGCTTTCCGATAGCAGGAAGCTCTGGGGCGAACCGTAGGCCCGGAATGCGGAGCCCCATGCATGATTGGTCGCCACGGTGCGTCCTAAGCCTCGGATGCTGGGGATGTCGTACCCCGCTCCCATGTACTGGGCGCCGCGCAGCGTCAGCAGATCGCCGAACTCAGAGTATGGGCCGTGGTCCACGCTCCAATCGGTCTCCATGCCCAACAGCTTACCGTCTTTGTCGGCAGCCAGTTTCCCGTGCATCCAGAACGGTGAGCGCTTGCCGGTGTACGCGATGAACTGCTGGTAATCGTATTCCAGGTAAACCGGTCGCTCCGTGGCCATGCACGCTACTCCGGCCAGGGCCTCCAGAGTCGGGCTGAACTTGTAGCCGAATGTGCCACCGGCGGGATTCTGTACCAACCGCAGCTTTTCCGGTTCGATACCAAGGCCGGGTGCAATCATGGCATGGTGCAGGTGGATGCCGATGCTCTTGGAATGGATGGTGAGGCGTCCGACCTCATCATAGTACGCAAAACCGATGTCAGACTCGATGGTAAGGTGCGGCTGGCGCTGGAGGTAGAAATCATCCTCGACGATGTACGCTGCCTCGGCCATGATTGGCTGGGTGTCCGGTCCCTTCGCGATCTTCTGTTCGAAGTAAACGTTGGGCGTGCCGGGATGGATCTCGATGGCGTCCTCGGCCATGGCCTCGGGTGCACTCATGTATGCGGGCAGTGGCTCCAACTCCACCTTCACCTTCGCCGCGGCTGCCTTTGCCTGCTCGATGGTGTCCGCGCACACGATCGCGATCGCGTCCCCGTACTGGAACACCTTCGTGTCGCACAGGATGGGTCGATCCCACCCATCGCCCTTATTCGTCGGGAAGGTGATCAGGCCGGTGATGCGGTTCTTGCCTTTGACATCCTTGTGCGTGACGACCTTGAACACGCCAGGCATTTTTTCTGCTTCAGAGGCGTCGATGGACAGGATGTTAGCGTGCGAGACTTCCGCCTGCACCAGCGCGCATTGCAGGGTGTTGGGCGGCATCTTCAGGCCGAGGTCCTGTCCGAAGTCTAGCGTGCCGGTGACCTTGGCCACCGAGGTCGGGCGGGGATACCGGCTGCCCCAGATGCGCCCGTCTTCCGGCATCTTGAATTCCACCGCGGACAGCGGCATCTCCCCGCGCATCACGGCTGCAGCGGTCATGACGCCATCCACGATGGGCTTGTAGCCGGTGCAGCGGCAGGCGTTATGGTGCTGTGTGAACCACGCGCGCACCTCCTCGCGGGTAGGCGAAGGGTTTTTGTCCAGCAGGGCCTTGGTAGAGACCACAAAGCCGGGGGTGCAAAATCCGCACTGTGCAGCCCCGTGCACGACAAAAGCCTGCTGGATGATGTGCAGTTTTTCGGGCGTGCCGATTCCCTCGACAGTGACTATCTCGGCGCCGTCTCGGACGCGTTTCATTTTCGTCACGCACGAGAGAGTTATCTTGCCGTCGAGAATTACCGAGCAGGCACCGCAGTGCCCATCATTGCATGAGACCTTTGTACCGGTCAGCAGGAGTTGCCGGCGAAGCACATCTGCAAGGGTGGCTTCGGGGTCAACCACAAGGGTTTTTGGAACACCGTTGATCACAAGAGGTTTCTTCTGCATTGCAGCGCTCCTTTGACTATGTTGTCTGGCTCTGGTGAGGATCGTTCACATGGTTCAATGGTTCATCAGAAGAGGACATTGAGATGTTTGTCTGTTGCTAAACCTCCTTTGGTCAGCTCCAGCCGGGGCAGCGGATCCCAGCTCCCTCGGCGTGACACTGTGCTTCGTGTCGGGATGCGAATCGCTATGTAAAATAAACATAGCGTTGATCAAAAAGAAACGCTCCGAATCGACGGGTAGCGTGATGCTGCGATCGCCGGCTGTCGGAAGTCGGGTAACGCTATGTGTCACCGGCATAGCGATGCTGAAGTCTACCACTTAGTTCCTTTTATAGCACGTGGACTAATGGCTCAATCTGCATGGCGACCGTAGAAGCTGCTATTTTCATTGTGAATACTATCGGACGCGGTTTGAGTGTTCCCGCGAGACACCCACCTTAAAGACTCAGCGACTTGTTGGAATTGCGTATTTGACTTTTGACATTCTCACCCAAGTCGTATAATGTCTAATGTATAATAACTTAGATCCTTCTAGCGCATTGACGGTGCGTATCTCCCTTTCTAGCAAATCGAGCACGCCGTCTACCAGTTGGGACATGTTACATGGTCATTCGTCGCATGAGTCGTTCGGAAGAGGTCGAGCGCGCGCTCCTGGACCGGATGGAGTCATTGGCTGGTCCGGATGGCCGCCTGCCTGCCGAGGCTGAGATCGCCGAAATGTTCGGTGTGAGCCGCGGCACGGTTCGCTCCGCGGTCGGGGCACTGGCGTCACGCGGGCTGGTGGTGCGGCGGCAGGGCATGGGCACCTTCCTCAGCCGTGCAGCTCATCTGCGCAACCCCATCGATCAGGCCATCGATTTCTGCGAGGTCATCGCGCGTAACGGCCGTGAGCCAGGGCGCCGTTTCATCAGGGCCGCCATCGAGCCGCCGAGCCCCGAGGCTGCGGCCTCGCTGGGACTGTCGGAGCAGAGCGCTCTCGTTCGTCACACCATCTTCACTGCCGACGGAAATCCGGTGATTTACTGTGTTAACACGCTTCCGCTGGCCATCCTCAAGCCCGCGCTCGCGGAGCGGATCGTCGAAGATCCCACGATCTCCGAGCCGCTGTACGAATTTCTCGACAAGGAATGCGGGCAGTGGCTGGAGTACCATGCGTCTACGATCTGGCCGGCCCTGGCCACTGAGTGCAATATGCTCGAGCCGGTCTGCCACCCGCTCTCGCCTGTGTTGGTCATCGAGGAGACAGGCTACAACTCGTCTGCACTGCCCATCCTGCACTCTCGTGAGATATATCCCGATGCTTTCATGCGTTTTGAGATGATCCGTCGTCGAGGTCGCTCTGTTGAGCGCGATTGACACGGCCGCGCAATCTTTGCCCGCCGCGCAGCGGCGCGCCGAGGCCGGTCTCCTCGCGCGTATTCTGCCAACACGTCTGTTGGTGAATGCCCAGTTTCGCCTGGTCTATCCGTTTCTCCCCGCCATCGCGCGCGGCCTTGGCGTACCGCTTGAGACCGCCGCGCTGCTCGTTGCGTTTCGCGCTGCGTTCGGTGCGATCAGCCCCCTTTTCGGTCTCCTCGCCGACCGGATCGGGCGCAAGCCGTTGATGGTTGCAGGGGTGGCTGCCCTGGCTCTCGGCGCAGCCGTAGTGGCTGCGGGCCAGGGGTTCGGCGTCGTCTTGTTGGGCTTCGGCTTGCTCGGCATCTCGCAGTCCGCTTACGATCCGGCCATGCAGGCCCACGTCAGTGATGCCGTGCCTCAGGAGCGGCTGGGCCGCGCTCTGGGGATCGTGGAACTTTCTTGGGCCGGATCGTGGCTCATCGGTGTGCCGGTTTCCGGTTTCTTGATGGCGCGCTGGGGTTGGCAATCGCCCTTCGTGGTGATCGCAGGCCTCGGCCTTCTCTGCATCCTGCTGACGCTGACCGTCCGAGAGGTGAGATCGCCGGCCGCTGTGCGGTCGCGCCCAGGCTCGGACGCGGAACTTGCAGTCACGGCGAGCCAGATCGAGCCGTCAGTCACACCCCCAGCGGCCGGTCAGGAGCAGTCACTGGGCGCCAGGACACACGAGGCCGTGCTGCCCGGTCCCGTTCTCTTCGCACTTGCGGCCAGCTCTCTGATTCTCTTTGCCAATGAGTCGCTCTTCATCGTGTATGGCGCGCTGATGGAGCAGCGCTTCGGCCTGCCGTTGGGCGCGCTCGGTGTTGCCTCGATCGTGGTCAGCCTGGCAGAGTTGGTCGGGGCAGGCGCGGTCGTCGCGCTGGCCGACCGGTTGGGTAAACGCCGGTCGCTGATCGTTGGCCTGCTTTTCAACGCGGCGTGTTTTGCCCTGCTGCCTTTCACCGGCGCAGTCCTTCCCGTTGCCCTGACCGGGCTTGCGGTCGTCGCGCTGACGTCCGAGTTTTCGATCGTCACTTCGATACCCTTGCTCTCCGGCCTGGCCGATCGCTCGCGAGGACTCGTGATGGCCTTGCGGACGGCCCTCATGTGGGGCATGGTCATTGTGGCTTCGTTCATCGCACCCCGGCTGTGGGATGCGTTTGGCTTGCCGGCCGTCGCTGCAACCTCGGCGGCCTCTGCTCTCCTGGCAGCGCTGCTCGTGTGGCGCGGCATCCGGTCTGACACCCTTTCACCCTGATTCGTAACACGTATTACCAAAAGGAGGCGTTGTACATGCGTAGCAACTGGTTACCCGAGATCGTCAAGCGGGCGCAATCCGGGCCTTACATGAAGGAATCGGACTTCGATTTGAAGATGACCCGTCGCATCAAGGAGCTGGTGCGGGAGAAGGGCATCAAGTATGATGCCAGCAACCTGTGTCCGGCGGACGACGACATGGCCGACCGCATCTGGGAGGCGGGCCTGCAGCTTTTCGTGGAGATGGGTGCGTACTGCCAATCGACCGAGCGCTGCATCCGCTTCACGCGCGACGAAGTGCTGGAGATCCTGGGTCAGGAACCGGGCGCAGTGACTCTTGGCACGGGCAAAGATGCGGTCGTGATGCGGCATCGCGGGGTCGAAGACCCGCAACGCGCGATCATGCACTCCGGTCCCACCGGTCTGCCCAGCAGCGAGAAGTACCATCCGTTGATTCTGCTCTCCTGCGCGCAGGAGCCGCTGGTTGACTGCCTCGGCGCAGGCTCCGTTTCGACCTACTTCGGCGAGAAGATCCTGCCGGGTACGCCGCTGGAGATCCTGGGCGCGCGCAGGGACGCCTCTGTGGCGCGTGAGGCGGTCCGCATGGCCGGACGTCCCGGCATGCATATCAATGACGTCGCTGTTCCGCTTACATGTGCAGGCAAGATGGCCGCGTGCGATCCCCAGGCCGGACTGCGTCCGTCGGATGCTTTCCTGGTCTCTCAGATGGTCGAGCTGAAGACGGATTTCGACCAGCTCTCGCGCGTCGCCTACCTGGATAACATCGGCATGGTGAACGTGGACCTGATGACCCCGCTGATCGGCGGCGTGGGCGGCGCGGCTCCGGGTACCGCGGTGGTCTCCGTGGCCGATCACCTGCTCGGCGTGGTGTTGTATGACTCTGATTACCACATGTTTTCGCTCACGCATCTTCACTACGTGAACAACACCGATCCTCTGGGGCTCTGGGTCGAATCGATGGTTGGCCAGGCGTTGGCGCGCAATAGCAAGATCGTGACACTCAACGATATCTATGTTGTCTCCGGTCCCGGCACGAAAGAACTGTTCTATGAGTGCGCAGCCGGCGCAGTTGTCACTACGGTCTGCGGCTTCAACATGCAGGGTGCAGGCACCACGGGCGGCTTCTTCCCCGATCGCGTGACCGGGCTCGAGGCGCGTTTCATCGCGGAGGTTTCCGCCGCCTCGCTGGGACTGACCCGCCAGGACGCGGCCCAACTGGTGCAGGAGATTCTGCCGCGCTACCAGGCCACCATTACGAACCCGAACCGCGGCCGGCCGTTCAACGAGGTCTACAACGTTGAGACTGTGCAGCCCACTGCTGAGTGGCTTGACATGTACTATGCGGTGAAGGAAGACCTGCGCCGCGTGGGCTTGAAGCTGGCATAGCCCGCTGCCATCATCTCTAGGAGCACAAACTATGAGCATTTCTGAGGAAATCAAGACTCGGCTGTCGGATGCGTTGATCGATGGCGATGCGGACCTTGCCGAGGAAACAACTCTGGAGGCCCTGGAAGCGGGTTCGGATCCCGTTGCATTGATCAACGACGTCATGATCCCCGCATTGACCGTGGTGGGCGACCAGTTCCAGGCAGGCGAAGTATTCCTGCCCGAGCTCATGCTGGCAGGAGACGCCGCGCAGCGGGTGTCCAAGCATGTCGAGGCCGCGATCGCGGCACAGGGCAGGACGACCGAGTCAAAGGGCACGGTCGTGATCGGCACCGTAATGGGCGACATCCACGATATCGGAAAGAATATCGTGGTGACCATGCTTAAGGCGCACGGTTTCAAGGTGATCGACCTTGGCCGCAATGTGACACCGAGCACCTTCCTGACCGCGGGGCAGGAGAACGCCGCCCACGTCATCGCCATGTCATCCCTGATGACGACAACCCGGCCCATGATCGAGAACACCATCAATCTCCTCAGCGAGGTTGGCGCGCGCGACCAGTTCAAGGTGATCGTGGGTGGTGGCTGCGTGACCGAAGAGTGGGCTTCGGCGCTCGGCTCAGACGGCTATTCCCCCGACGCAGTGGGTGCGGTCGAGTTGTGCAAGAAGTTTTCGGCGCGGCCCTCTTGACAATGTGCATGTGGCCGCATATAGTGGAGCGCAACTCCCTTTCTGCGGCCCTCTCTTCCTGGTAGGTGACCTATGGATCAATTAAGTTGGAAGTCATCGGAAATGCAGGCTCGTCTCCGAAGCGCGATCGAGGGATTGGATGAGGCTGATGCGGTGGCGCTCGCTCACGAGGCGCTGGCGGCTGGTCTTTCGCCCCTGGACTTCTTTCGCGCCGTCATCGAGCCAGTGCTGACCGCGATCGGCGATGCTTTTTCCCGGCTTGAGGTGTTCTTGCCGGACCTGATGCGCGCGGGCGTCATCGTCAAGGCCATCCAGGCTGAGGCGCTCGAACCTGCGATCCGGCAATCGGGCGGCGCCAGCACTTCGGAAGGCACGGTGGTGATCGGAACGGCTCAGGGCGATATCCACGACATCGGCAAAAACATGGTGGCCCTGATGTTGCAGGTCAATGGCTTCCGGGTGACCGACCTGGGAACCAACGTGTCGACCCAGGCGATCATCGATGCAGCCCGGCGCGAAGACGCCGACATCATTGCGATGTCTTCGCTGCTCACAACCTCACTTCCCTTTATCAGGGACGTGCTTGCGCGTCTGGATGCGGCCGGTGAACGCAAGCGGTTCATGATCGTGGCAGGAGGTGCGCCGGTGACCGTCGAGTGGTCGCAGGCGGCCGGGCTTGACGGTTTTGCGGAGGACGCCATCGAGGCCGTAGCGATGTGTAAGGGCCTCATGGCTGGCCGCAAGGGGGTAGCATGAGGAATACCACCCGTCTTCTGGACGTGCTCGACCGTGCCGAAACCGGCCCGATCGTGGAAGAGCTCCAGTGGGACATGCAGATCGTGCCACAGGCCGTGATGGGTCTGCTGGCGCAACACCGGATCAAGATGCCTCCCGTGGCCGAGGCTGTGGTCACCACGGATGATGCCCTCGCAGACCGGCTCTTTGAAGCAGGTTTCAGTCTTGCCGAGCAGCTCGGCGCATACTGCGTCAGCACCAGCCGCCGGATTCAGTTCACCCGTGAGGAGATTCGTGCAGCGTTGGAGGTTGCACCGGTCGAAGTGACCATCGGCGAAGGCAATGACCGCGCCACCGAGCGCAAGCGTAAGGTGGAAGACCGCTTGCCGCCCTTCATCAAAGGTGGTGGCGTCGGCACGCCTCTTCCGGAGGATCTCTACCTGCCTGTCACGCAATCCTACGCGCAGGAGCCGCTGGTCGATGCGGTCATCAACTGCACGTTGGGTCATGTGTACGGCCGCGAGCTGCGCAGCCGGACGCCTTGGGAAGTCCTGGCTGCATGGCACGAGGTCGAATTGTCCAAGGCCGCCTGCAAGCGCGCGGGCCGCCCGGGCCTGGCGCTGGGCTGCGTGGAGAACGCTGTATCCGAGATAGGCGAGCTGTCCGGCACCTCACACGGCGGGTTCAGTACGCAGGACTGGCACCATATCGCCATGATCTCCGAGTTTAAGACCGACTACATGGCGCTCAGCAAGCTGGCACACCTTGTGCGCACCGGTAGCGTGATCCACGCTTTCTACAACACCATCTACGGCGGCTCGTGCGGCGGACGGGATGGCATGGCGCTGGCCATCGTGTCGGGGTGCATCCTCCTCCAGATGCTGTACATGACCAACACCCATTCGGTGTCGCCAGCGCATCCCTTCTACGATAACGACACGACGCCCGAGATCCTCCAGGCCATCAGCCTGGCGCAGCAAGCGCTGGCGCGCAACTCCCGCCTGATGACCGATGTCGTGATCACGCCGGTGGGCGGCCCCGGCACGAAGACCCTGCTCTATGAGTGTGCCGCGATGGCGATCATGGCCGCGGCCTCGGGCGCAACCGGCCTCATAGGCCCTCGCTCCGCCGCAGGCGTCAATATCGCGCACGTTTCCGGCCTGGAAGCGCGCTTCACCGCCGAGGTGGCGCGTGCGGCCTCCGGCATGCCTCGCGCCGACGCCGATGCCATCGTCCGCCGCCTGGTGGATCTGTACAAGCCTGACCTGGACAAGAGGCCCAAGGGCCTGCCGTTCCAGGAGGTGTACGATGTAGTGACGGTCAAGCCGCGTCCCGCATGGCTTGAGATGTACGAACAGGTAAAGGGCGAGCTCCGGCAGATGGGACTGCCGCTCGCCTGAGATGCACCTCTATACACAGATAGGAGGAGAGAATGTTCAATCGAGTGATGGTCGTGCTCATGGTCGCCGTGCTGATGCTGGCGGCCTGTGCACCGGCAGCCGCCCCAACGCAGGCGCCTGCCCCAGCCGCGGCCGAACCAACGAAGGCCCCTGAAGCAGCTGCTCCGGCGGAGGGCAAGGGCAGCCTGGCAGTGCTTCTGACGGGCCCCTGGGATGACAACTCCTGGAACGAGGCGGGATATACCGCCGCACAGGAACTCGGCAAGCAGGGCGTCAAGATCGCTTACTCCGAGAACGTGGCCGACGCAGATGCGCCGCGCGTCCTTCGCGAGTACGCCGACCAGGGCTACCAGATGATCGTCGCCCATTCCTTCAGCTTCCGTGACGCAGCATTCCAGGTGGCCACGGAGTACCCGAAGGCCAACTTCGCGTGGGGTGGCGGCAACAACGAGACGGCCAAGAACGTTGCCGACTATGCCCAGCCATTCTACCAGGCAGCCTACCCTCTGGGGGTGATCGCTGGCCACATGAGCAAGACCGGCAAGCTGGGTGCGATCTACGGATTCGACATCCCAGTGTGCCACTCCATGGGCGAGGCGCTTTTGGCTGGTGCGAAGACCGTCAACCCGGACGCGCAGCTGATCATGACCGCAGTCGGTGACTGGGTCGACGTGGCCAAGGCCAAGGAAGCTGCGCTGGCCCAGGCCGACGCAGGCGTCGACTTCTGGGTCGAATGCGGTGAGGGTCCGGCGCTGGGCACCATCGAGGCCGCCAAAGAGCGCGGCGGTTATGTGACCGGCTATGTCGGTGACATGACCGAAAACGGTCCCGACGTCGTTCTGACAAACATCATGTGGGACCTGGTGCCCATGTTCACCAAGATGCTCGAACAGACCCTTGACGGTTCGTTCGACAACCCGTGGTATGACTATGGTGTTCCCCAGGGCGCGCTGAAGCTCAAGTACAACGATGCCCTGAAGAGCAAGATTCCTGCCGAAGCGCTGGCCGCGGCGGACAAGGTCTTCGCCGAGATCCAGTCGGGCAGTTTCGAGGTGCCGTTCGTAGCCGAAGCGGCGAAGTAGGGCAACAGCACAAGCCTGCCTTGTGCTCAGCCGTGCCAGCCACTGAGGTCGGGTGAGCACAGGAAGATCGGCCAGGAAGCTGGCTGATCTTCCTGCCTTCACCTGGCTATCTCCGAGATTCTCGTGGCATCCGTGGCCAGGCACGGTGGAGGAGGCGTTCAGCCTTGACCGCAACCCCTGAACCCATCGTCAGCATGCGGGGCATCGTCAAGCGTTTTCCGGGCGTGACGGCCAACGCGGGGGTCGACTTCGATCTGCAGCGCGGCGAGGTTCACGCCCTTCTGGGCGAGAACGGCGCCGGCAAGTCCACCCTGATGAATGTCCTCTTCGGCTTGCACGAGGCCGATGAGGGCGAGATCTGGTTGAAGGGCCAGCGTGTGGCCTTCCGGAGTGCCGCTGATGCCATCAGGCACGGGTTGGGCATGGTCCACCAGCACTTCATGCTCGTCAAACCCTTCACCGTTGCAGAGAATATCGTGCTCGGCCAACCTTCCGGACGGCCACCTCTGCTGGAAGATCGCCGGGCGGTAGAGAAACGCCTGACCGCACTATCGCAGCAGTATGGGCTGGCCATCGATCCCTCTGCCGAGGTCTGGACTCTCTCGGTCGGCGAGCAGCAGCGCGTCGAGATCCTCAAAGCCCTTTACCGGGGTGCAGATGTCCTCATCCTCGATGAGCCGACTGCCGTTCTCACGCCGCAAGAGTGGACGGGACTTCTCGAAATCATCAGACGGCTGGTCGGAGAGGGAAAATCGATCGTCTTCATCTCGCACAAGCTTGGGGAGGTGTTGGCTGCTTCGGACCGCGTCACTGTTATGCGGGATGGTAAGGTGGTCGGCACGGTTGCCACGCGGGAGACGGATAAGCAGGCCCTGGCGTGCTTGATGGTCGGCCGCGAGGTTGTGCTGGTCGTTCCGAAAGGAGCCAGCCAGCCCGGTGAGACATTGTTGAGCCTCAGGGATGTCAGCGCTGAGAGCGATCGGGGACTCCCGGCGCTCCGCAACGTCAGCCTGGATGTACGTGCAGGCGAGATCGTCGGGATTGCTGGCGTTGCGGGCAACGGCCAGACCGAGCTCGAAGAGGTCATCGCTGGCTTGCGACCCGCAACCGGCGGCGAGATGTCCATCTGCAGCCATGCGCTCGCGCTGGGAGGAAAGGGCGAGTTCTGCGGTGTTGGCCTCGCGCATATCCCATCCGATCGCTACGGGATGGGTCTGCTGCGGGACTTCTCCGTTGCTGAGAACCTCGTGCTGCAAAGGGTGGGCGACCAACCGTTCACGCATCGGGGCTGGCTCAATCGCGAGGCAATACGTGACAGTGCGCGCCACCTCGTCGCCGATTTCGACGTGCGCGTACCCTCCGTGGAGACCTACGCCGGAAACCTCTCGGGTGGCAACGCACAGAAGATGGTCCTGGCGCGGGAGTTGTCTCGTGAACCCAGGGTGCTGTTGGCCGCGCAGCCGACGCGCGGGCTCGATGTCAGCGCGATCGAGTTCGTACACCGCAAGCTCGTCGAACAGCGGGATTCAGGCGTCGCGATTTTGCTCGTTTCGACCGAGTTGGACGAGATCCTGGCGCTCAGTGACCGCATTGCCGTCATGTACGAGGGTCGGATCATGGGCGTTGTCGATGCACGCGAGGTCGACGTCAATGAGATCGGCTTGATGATGGCCGGCCAGAGCAGGTCAGTTGGCGCCGGAGTGGAGGCATCGTGACGGCAGTCAAGGTCGAGAAGGTTCGGACCGGGCAAAGCGGGGCTCTACCCTGGCTGGTCACCCTTGGCGCGCCGCTGCTCGGCGTGGCCGCGGGTCTGCTCATAGGCGCGCTGCTGATCCTGCTGGCCGGAGCAGAACCCATCGAAGCGTATTCAGCCATGATGAAGGGTGCGTTCGGTGGCAGGCGGCAGATCGAAGAGACGCTGCTGAAAACTGCTCCGCTGTTGTTGATGGGGTTGGGATTGACCGCGGCATTCCGGGCGCGCGTCTGGAACATCGGCGGCGAAGGTCAATATTATATCGGTGCACTTGCCGGCGGCGCGATCGCGCTGAACTTCGCGGATCAATGGCCGCGCGCACTGCTGATCTTGGTCATGCTCCTTGCCGGCGCACTCGGCGGCGCGCTGTGGGCTGCACTGGCGGCCTTCCTCAAGATTCGACGCGGTATCAATGAAATCATCAGCACACTGATGCTGAACTATATCGCCATCCTCTTCATGGAATACATGGCGCGGGGCCCCATGCAGGAGCCGGGGGGCTATCTGCCCGAGAGCGCCCAGTTCGCAGCTGCTGCCCGCATGCCTGCTCTGTTTGGCAGCCGGATTCACATCGGCGTCCTTATCGCGCTCTTGATGATCCCCGTTGTTTACGCTTTGCTCTGGTCGACCCCGCTGGGTTTCCGGCTGCGCGCAGTTGGCTCGCGATCCAGCGTGGCTCGCTATGCAGGCATCAAGGTCGAGCGGCTCATTCTATTTGCGCTGATGTTCTCCGGCGGGCTGGCGGGCCTGGCAGGCATCATCGAGGTGAGTTCGCTGCACACGCGGCTCAAAGGTGGCATCTCCGGTGACTACGGCTTCAGCGGCATCCTTGTGGCGCTCCTGGGCCGGATGCACCCGGTGGGTGTCGCGGTCGCAGCGCTCTTTTTTGCAGCATTGACGATCGGTGCACAATCGATGCACGTTCTTTATCAGTTGCCGGTCACCCTCGCTGGTGCGGTGCAGGCCGTGGTCGTGCTCTGCGTTCTGGCAGCGGACGCCATCGCACATGGAAAGCTTCACAGGGGGCAGTAATGGATTGGAGCCTCGTTCTGAACTGGGCCTTCGTAATTGCGCTTTTCACTGCTGCCATTCGCCTTGCTGTGCCAGTGCTGCTCGCCACGCTCGGGGAGATTGTGACCGAGCGCTCCGGCGTCATGAACCTGGGTCTTGACGGCGTGATGGTCGTGGGCGGCGTCTCCGGCTTTTTGGTCGCTTATTTTCTGCAGAGCGGACCCCTGGCGGGAATCAGCCAGTGGCTCGGTCTCCTGGCGGGAGCCGCAGCCGGCATGCTCATGGGTCTTATCGTCGCTGTTTTCGCAGTGACGCTGCGCGCCGACCAGGTTATCACCGGCGTGACGCTCGTCGTATTCGGCCACGGGGTCGGCAACTATATTTACCGCCAGCAGTTCAGTTCCTTGACCGCTCGCACCAATGGTCTGCCCGTGTTTGAGGTGCCCCTGCTCAGCCAGATCCCGGTCATCGGGGATATCCTCTTCAAGCATGATCCGACCGTGTATATCACGGCGCTCCTGGTTCTGTTGGTTTGGTTCTTCCTCTTTCGCACCACCTGGGGTCTCAATATTCGCTCGGTAGGGGAGAATCCGGGCGCGGGTGAGACATCCGGTCTGAGGGTGGCGGCCGTGCGCTATGGCGCCACATTGATCGGCACAGCCCTTGCCGGCTTCGGCGGCGCGGTTCTCACCGTGGTGCAACTGCGGATGTTCCGCGAGGGCATCATGGGTGGCCGCGGCTGGATCGCCGTTGCGCTGGTCATTTTCGCGCGGTGGAAGCCCGAACTGGCGCTGGTTGGTGCGTTACTGTTTGGCCTGGCGGATGCGGTTCAGTATCGCATCCAGGCGCTCAGCCAGGTAGGGCGCGGGGCAGGGACCATTCCCTACGAGTTCTTGCTCATGCTGCCATATGTCCTGACGATCCTTGCGCTCCTGGCTCGCAGCAATCGCCGGGGGCAGGCGCAGGCGCCGGAGGTATTGGGCCGGCCGTACATCAAAGGTGAACTCTAGTCTGCGATCGGACTGCTACAATGGAGTGTGCTAAAGTGACAAAGATCAGCGAATATCACCGGCCACCGAATCTTGCAGAGGCTCTGGCCCTCCTCGGCCGGAGCGATCCCATGACTCGCCCGCTGGGCGGCGGCACCCATCTTCGCCGGCGTGGCTTGTGGCCGCAGGCCGTAGTCGATCTGTCGGCCCTGAAGCTGGACGGCGTTGCTCGAGGCGAGAATGCATGGATGATCGGAGCAACCACGACGCTGGAGCAACTTGCTGCTGCCGAAAGTCTGCCGGCCGTGATTCGCCGGGCTGCAGTCCGGCAGGCGCCGCGCAACAGCCGCCAGCGCGGCACGATCGGCGGCATGATCGCCACAAGGGACGCCGGAACACTCCTTGTCTCCCTGCTTGCGTTCGATGCCCGGCTCATGATCGAGCCTGACAGCCGGCTCTTGTCGCTTCAGGACTACCTGCAAGAGCCCGAAGAGAGCGGGCACCTGATCACGGCCTGTTTTCTCCCCGTCGCGCGTTCATGCGCATTCGAGGAGATCAGCCGGACACCCGCGGATGCACCCATTCTGGCTGTCGCCGTGGGCGTGGAAGCGGCAGGCGGCGAGCTGCGCAACGTCATTGCTGCTGCAGGTGGCGCAGATCAACGCGTTG
Source organism: uncultured Anaerolineales bacterium (assembly GCA_964387985.1). Classification (GTDB taxonomy): domain Bacteria; phylum Chloroflexota; class Anaerolineae; order CG2-30-64-16; family CG2-30-64-16; genus JALOOB01. The sequence goes on from CAYLZG010000002.1 coordinate 82,068, forward strand.
GCATCGTTCCTGGCGCCAGGCAGCTCCGGCGGGCCGAGGTGGAGGAGGAAGTCGCCGCATTGGGTGCGGCCATGACCCAGGCGCCGTGGCAAGACGATGTGCGTGGCACTGCTGAGTATCGGCTGGCCATGATGCCCATCCTGTTGGGACGGGCTATGGCGTCGCTGTTGGCTTCGCAGGAGGTCTCCAATGCAGGTTAATGTTCATGTCAATGGCCAGTCGCTGGTGCTGACCGGCGAGCCCGGCATCACTCTCCTGGACGCGCTGCGCGATGCCGGCTACTTCAGCGTCAAGCACGGCTGCGACCGAGGTGAGTGCGGCGCATGTGCGGTGTTACTCGACGGCAAGCAGGTCAACTCATGCCACGTGTTGCTTGCGCAGGTCGATGGGTGTTGCATCCGCACCGCTGAGGGACTCGGCCAGGTTGCAGAACAGGGATGGAAACAAACGGCCGGGCTTCACCCACTGCAGCAGGCATTCATCGAGCTGGGCGCAGTCCAGTGCGGCTACTGTACTCCGGCCCAGTTGTTGGCCGCGCAGGAGTTGCTCGATCGAAAGGGTTACGACGGAGCTGAACCGCAACCGGTCAGCGAGGCCGAAGTCCGCGAGGCGCTGTCGGGCGTCCTCTGCCGCTGCACCGGCTACGCCAAACCGGTCGCTGCCGTGTTGAAAGCCGCGGCGCGACTGCGCGGCGAGGAACCAGTGCCCGGTGACGTTGCGGTCCATCCCAGGGATGAGGGCGGCTTGCCTGTTGCCCTTGACTTCGGCGGAATGGAGCCACGCATCGGAGACCTCCCTGGCCCTGAGCCGGCCCGGGGAGGTGTCACCACCCGAACCGACGCGCCGCCCATGTTGTTGGTGACTGCGCCGGGCGAGGAGCTGCGCGTCGTCGGCAAGTCCGTGACAAAAGTCGACGCGGTGAAACTCAGCCAGGGCAAGCCGGCATTCACCGATGACCTCGACATGCGCGGCATGCTGATCGGCAAGGTCATGCACAGCCCTGTGGCCCACGCGCGCATCAAATCGATCGATGTCACCGAAGCACGGCAGCTGCCAGGCGTGGCCGCAGTGCTGACCTATAAGGACGTGCCCCGCGTCGCTCATTGCACGGCCGGTCAGACGCATCCGCTGCCTTCTCCGCTGGATACGTTCTCGCTGGATCATAAGGTGCGGTTCGTGGGCGACCGCGTGGCGCTGATCGCGGCTGAGTCTGAGGAGATTGCCCTGGCTGCAATGGACCTCATCAAGGTCGAGTACGAGGAGCTTCCGGTAATCATCGATCCGCGCGACGCACTCAAGCCCGGTGCACCCATCATCCATGACGAGCCGGACTATGTCGACTTCGGGGAATCGGATCGCACGCGCAACCTGGCCGCGCACATCTTTGTCGACATCGGCAATGTGGACCAGGGGTTTGCCGAGGCGGATCACATCTTCGAGGGCGAGTATCTCGTTCCGAAGGTCCAGCAGGCATCTATCGAACCGCACGTCGTCATCACCTATTGGGATGAGGACGACCGTCTGGTCGTGCGCACCTCGACGCAGGTGCCGTTCCATGCTCGGCGCATCCTTGCCCCGGTTCTGGGCCTCCCGGTCAAGCGCATACGCGTCATCAAGCCTCGCGTCGGCGGCGGTTTCGGCGGCAAGCAGGAGGTGCTCATCGAGGATGCGGCCGCTCACCTGACCATTGCGACCAGCAGGCCTGTCAGGATGGAATACACGCGCGAGGAGGAGTTTATCGCTTCGCGGT
>CAYLZG010000003.1:0-54871 GCA_964387985.1 uncultured Anaerolineales bacterium
TGCGTCTGTCGCGTGGCCGCGCAGCTGCTGGTGCACCACCAGGTCCAGGTACCGGCGCAGCGGGCTCGTGGCCTGGGCGTAGGCGGCAAGGCCCAACCCGCTGTGCGCGGCCGGCGTGCTCCTGTACTGGCTCCGCTTCATCGTGCGGCGCAGGCTGAACATCTCCGACAGGGTCTGCGCTGGGGCAGAGGAAGGACTGTCCGGCGCATCTTGCGTGGCGTAGGGCAGAGGGATTCCGTGCTCCATCCCGTAGCGCGCCACCGCTTCGCCGGCCAGGATCATGCAGTTCTCGACGACCATACGGCCGGGCAGGCTGGCCACAGGCTTGATCTCGATCCTTCCATCACGCACGCGTACCTGCACCTCGGGCAGGTCGATCGCTGCGGCCCCTGCCGAACGCCTGCGCGCCTCGAAAGCCAGCGCAATGCGCTGGAGTCCTGCAAACGGCTCTTCCTCCAGGCGTGCACTCGCCATCTCATAAGTCAGACGCGTTGCCCGCACGATGCTCGGCGCAATCTCAACACTTGTGATCTCGCCCGCCGCGTCCACGCTGATGCTGAACGACAGCGCTGGCGAGAACTCATTCAGCCCCAATCCCAGGAGCGGGGTAGTGTCTGCCGGCAACATCGGCACCACAACCTCGGGCAAGTGAAGGGTCACGCCGCGGCTGCGCGCCTCCAGGTCGAGCGCTGAGCCGGGGAAGATGAACGCAGCCGGATCGGCGACGTGAACCCACACCCTGCCCAATCCCGGTCCGTCTTCCCAGCATATCGCGTCATCCGGCGTGTCTGTCCATTCGTCGTCCACCGCGAACGCCTGGAGGTAAGTCAGATCGATGCGCGCGGGATCGGCCAGGAGCGCGCCCAGGTCCGCGGAAACCGGGCCGGTGGGCGCCGCCAGATTGACCCCGGCCCGGAGTAGATGGGGATTGACGGAATCGTGCCACGCACCCCAATCCAGCAGTGCCGCGTGGGCATTTTCCGGGCTCTCCTCCCGGCCCAGGGCTTTCAGCACGCGGCTGCGCTCGGTGCGACCGTAGGCCAGGTCCTCCACCTCACGCAGGTAGCGGCGGTCTTCGTGTGTCACATTGCCGGCTTTGGCGCGCCCTATGAACGCTTCCCAAGCTGCGCGCTCTGCAGCTTCGGCCGTGCGCTGCGCCTCCATGTGCGCGAATTCCTCCGCGGTGCTGGCGCGAAGCGTGCTGCCGGTCTGCCGGAAGTAAAGGCCGTCCGCGACGAGCTGCCATGCAGCCCAGGCAGTCGCAGGGGCGAAGTCCCCGTAGGTCAGTTCGGCGATCTCCGCGATCGATGTCGGGCTGCCCGCAAGCAGCTCCCATGCGGTCTGCACATCGGGCGACAGACGGCGTGCGCCCAGCTCGGCCAGTGAGTGCAGCGGTCCCGGGTGGAGCGGCGACACATCCTTGGGCCGCACTTTTGCGGCCTCGCCGCCTTCCAATTCCAGCGACAATTTGTCGCCGGCCACTGCCACGACGCGAGCAGGACGGCCGCGGTAGATGACAAGGCTGTTCGGCGTGATCGTCGGATCGGACATGTCAGGTCTTCATGGGGTTGTGGCGGTGGGCGGAGCACCGGGTTGGTTGAGGGCTTCCCACCAGTTGATGATGGCGCGATTCACGGGCACGCGCTCCAGCCAGGCGAACTGGGCCTCAGGGTCGGGCGTGCGGGCTGCGACCAGGAGCACTCTTTGATACGCGGCGCGCATTGCATCTGCAGCCTCGGCAGCGCAGCCATTCTCGTGCAGCGCGCGGGCCAGCGTGTAGTGAAAGCACTCGACATCATGGTGACGCGCGTTCTGGAAGGCCAGGGCCTTTCTTGCGTGCTCCAGCGCATTGCCACTCTCCCCCAGGGCAAGGCGCAGCTGCGCGAGCACCAGGTGCGCGGCGCCGGCATCGAAATTCCACGGGGCTGCTTTGCCGAAACGATTCAAAGCCGTTAGTGCCAGTTCGAGCGCCTGGCGCAACAGCTCATCTGTTGGGACCAGCAGGACGCCCCGCGCCCAGGTCAAAATGGCGTCGCCGTGCTGAAGAACCCATTTCTCGGCCAGTGTCGTCTGCAGGGCTTCTGCGAGATCTTGCCGGGCTTCTTCGGGGCGGCCTGCTCCGGCCAGCATGGCGCCGTGTGCCGCGACCAAGACCGCGAGGAGGCCATTCGTTATGATGCCTTGGCTCACGAGCCGCCGGGCCTCGTCGATCACCTCTGGCATGACCGACAGCGCCCGCTCATACAAGCCCAGCGTATGGTTGAATTGGGCGATGCGGAAACGCAGCATGGTGGCCGCGTAGGCGTTCTCTCCCAGGTACGGCCGCGTGAGCTGCTCTTCGATCAGAGCGATGCCAGCGAGGTACTCGCCACGTGCCGCGAAGTGGAGAACGGCCATGTTTTCGAGGCAGTACAGCCCGCCCACGCTGGTTTCGGTAGCTTCGGCCAGAGGCAGGCCGGAGCGCCAGTGTGCCTCTGCTTCGCTGCCCCGTCCCAGGTAGGCATTGGCGATCCCGAGCACGTTGTGGGCGTGGCACTCCTGGACCCGTTCGCCCACCTCCCGGTGCAGTTCGAGCGCGGACTCAGCATAAGGAAGCGCTTCAAGGAACTGGTTTTGCTCCATGCAGGCAATGGCCACGCGGCGCAGGCTCACCGCTTCCCGGCGCTTGTCGCCGAGCTGCCGGCTCAGCCGGACCGCTTCTTCGGCCGCAGCCAGCGCGGGACCAAATTCGGCCAGGTCACCCAATGTCAGCGAGAGCGTCTGCAGGCAGGATGCTGCCTCGGCGATCAGCCCTACTTCGCGCAGGCGATCCGCTGCCAGCTCCAGCGCGGGACGGCTGCGCTCGAGATTGCCGTGCAGCCGCGCATCCATGCCAAGGCAAATGAGTGCACGGCCCTCGCGCGCCTTGTCGCCGAGTCGCCGTGCGATCTCGACCGCGCGCTGCGCAGGCTCGCGCGCGTGGAGCTGCTGCGTGTCTATCTCATATTCAGCCTGAGCCAGTAGCGCCTCGAAGCGTCGTGAGTCGTCGTTTAGCCGCTCCGCGAGCACGAGCAGCTCCTGGATATCGGCGCGCTGCTCGAACCGCCGGCCCAGGAGGTTGTATGTTTCCACCCGGGCAAGGAAGATGTCGAAACGTTCTGCTGATGCATCTTGCGTGAGTGCAAGTGCCTGGGTGTATGCCTCGACTGCCGCATCATTCGCATAGGCGCGCTGTGCAGCATCGCCTGCCAGGCGGAGGTGCGCGCGAGCGCGCGTGTCATCGCCCGCCTGGGTGTAATGGTACGCGAGCGACGCGTGATCCTCCGGACACAAGGCCTCGATCGCCTCTCCGACCTGCCGGTGCATGCGCCTCCGGCGGATGCCGCTGATGCTATCACGAAGCGTTGCGACCACAAGGGTGTGAGCAAAACGGAAGACCTCCTGCCCCTGCGCACGCCCGGGCACATCCTCAACCTCCATGATCAGTTGCGCGCGCTGTGCGTCGTCCAGCGCGTCTACCAGCATGCTCTCGGGCATACCGGCGGCACGCTGGAGGGTGTCGAACGCGAACTCACGTCCCGTCACCGCGCCAAAGCGGAGCACGTCTTGCGTTGCGGGCGACAGCTTGGAGATGCGCGCCTGCACCATCAGGCGCACGCTCTGCGGCAACGCCTCACAGCACAGAGCGCTCGGAAATTCCCAACCGCTGTCCGCGCGACGCAGCGTCCCTTCCTCGATCAGGGTCTTGCAGACCTCCTCGATGTAGAAGAGGTTCCCCTCCGTCTGATGGTAGATGTGGTTGACGAACGATGGAGGAATCTCCTGCTGGAACATTACGTGCAGCAGGTCCCCAGTGTGGTCGCGATCGAACGGTTCCAATCGTATGCGCGAAGCCAAACGCTCGCGCGTGAGGTCCAGCACGAGGTCCCGGATGCCCGGCGCTTCGCTCAGCTCAGACTCCCGGAATGTGAGGACAATTAGCAGCTTCAGCCGGCCCGAACGTGCACGTCGTGCGAGGCTACGCATCAGCGCCAGCGCGGCTGAATCTGCCCACTGCGCATCCTCGATCACCAACATCAGGGGTGAGGGGGGCGGGTTACGGCCCCGGCCGGTATCGATAATCGCTTCGCACGCGGCAACCACGCTCTCAACGAGACGGCTGGGATCTGCCTTGGAGGGATCCACCGGCAGATCCGGCACCTGAGATCGCAAGGAAGGCGCAATGCGGACAAGTTCTGACGTGATCCACCTGGGCACTGAGGCCCGCAGCGTGGGATACGTGAAGGCAGCAGCAAATGCCTGGTCGAATGCCGCGTACGGCGTGCCGCCCTCCGCGTAGCACTCGCCTTGCAGCCACCGGCCGCGCGATACTTCCGCCAGGGCACGCAGCGCGCGCACGAACGGAGTCTTTCCCACGCCGGATTCGCCCGCAATCAGGAGCACGTGCGGGGTATCGGCATCCGGCTCGGCCGTGGCTCTCTGCCAAATGGCGCGGGCCTCGGCCAGCTCACTGTCCCGGCCCACCAGGCGGCCACGCACCAGGCGTTCCAGCGGCGACGGCTCAGCGGACTCCAGCGCGGCGAGCATCAGATCAGTGCTCTTGCGGGCAATGCGCTCCAGTATGTGCCCTACTTCGGCGGCCGACGCAGGCCGGTCCTCCGGCTGCTTGCTGAGCAGCTTGAGGATCAGGGACTCAAGCGCGCTCGATAGGCCCGGGTTGTAAGTGCTGGGCGGCACCGCGGGCGCGTGCAGGTGTTGGGATATAACAGTAAGCGGATCGTCCCCGGCGAAGGGCAGCCGCCCTGCCGCCAGCTCGTAAAGCATCACGCCCAGCGAGTACAGGTCGGCCCGGCCATCCAACTCAGATCCCATCGCCTGTTCTGGCGGCAGATAGAACACGGTGCCCACCATCCCGCCCTCGGTCGTCTGGCGCGAGGTGATCGACCGTGCCAGTCCGAAGTCGGTGAGCTTGACGCGCAGATCGCCGCCTGCCGCCCCGGCGGCGCCACCCGGCCGCTGGCCGATGAGGATAACGTTCTCGGGCTTAAGGTCCCGGTGGATGATCCCGTGCTCGTGCGCGTGTTCCAGCGCTGCGCAGACCTGGCGAGCCACCTGGAGCAGCTCGTCCATGTTGGCAGGCTTTCGTTCGTAGAGCGAATGCCCGCTGAGCAGCTCCATTACGATGTAAGTCACATCGCCGGCTTCGCCGGCATCGTAGAGCGTGACGATGTTGGGGTGATTGAGTTTGGCGACGGCCTGCGCCTCGCGCAGCAGTCGCGTGCGGCCTTCGGGGGTCAGGCCGGCTCGATTTAGCAGCTTGACGGCCGCATCCCGGTCAAGCAACAAGTCGTGGCCGCGGTAGACCACGCCCATGCCGCCATGGCCGAGCTCTGCGTCAAGCCGGTAGCGGTTGTTGAGCACCGCCCCAATCATGTGAGCCTCTTGATGCCGACCATCGTTACATCATCAAACAGGGGCGCCGCCCCCATGAACTCATTCAGTGCCTGGCTGAGCGCGTCGAGAACAGTAGAAGCTGACCCTGAATGCTTCGCGTGCACCAACTCCCGAAGTCGCTCCTCTCCGAAGCAGGCATCTGTGGAGCAGCCGCACACCGCCTCGGTCACGCCATCGGTATACAGTAATACGAAGTCGCCCGCTTCGAGTTGTAGGGTCTCCTGATGGTAACTTGCGTTTTCATCCACGCCCAGCAGGGGACCCGTGCCTGCCAGCTCGGTGCACACACCCCGCAGGCTCTTGCTGACGATCGCTGGATTGTGGCCCGCGTTGACATAAGTCAGGCTGCCCGAGGCGTCGACCTCCACGTAGAAGAGCGTGACGAACATGCCCCCGGTCGCATCCTGGCAGATGAGCCGGTTAGCTGCGGCAATGCCGCCGGCAGGAGATGCAGCGTTCACCAGGCTGGCGCGCAGGATGCTACGTGCCAGCGCCATGAAGATGGCTGCCGCGATGCCTTTGTCCGCCACATCCGCAACCAGCAGGCCCAGCCGGCCATCGCGGGGGTGCACGAAGTCGTAGAAGTCCCCGGCGACCTCCCGAGCGGGCTGCCACCGCGCAGCGAATTCCCATCCCTGGAGCAGGGGCAGCTCCTGGGGCAGGAGTCCGCACTGCAGGTCGCGCGCCATCTGCAGCTCTCGCTCCAGGCGGCCCTTCTCGATTGCTGCCCGATAGAGCCGCGCATTCTCCAGAGCGATGGCTGCGCTGGAGGCAATCGCTGTCAGCAGCTCCAGGTCGGCCGGGGTGAAGATGCCCGCGCGGAGCCGGCTGTCGACGTAGATGACGCCCGTGATCTGGTCGCGCGCGATGAGCGGCGCACAGAGGATCGAGCGCAGGCCCAGGCTGACAATCGACTGGCGCATGGAGAACCGGTCATCCTGCTGGGCATCCGAGGACAAGATGGGGCGGCCTTCCGTGGCGACACGCTCGATGACACCGCGCGACACCTGGAATCCCGGCTCCTCGATGGTGCGCTGGTCCAGCCCGCGTGCCACCATGAAAGAGAGCACGCCATTCGCGTCGCGCAGCATGACAAATCCGCGCTCCGCACGCACCGCGGCGATCACTTCGTCCATGACGCGATTGAGCACCTCATCCAGGTCCAGGGACGAACTGAACTGCTGAGCAAGGCGCGCCAGCAACGCCAGACGCTCGCCGGGCAGGCTCGCGGAGGGGAGATGCGTCATAGCCGAATGATACCACAACACGAGGATGTGTGGTACCATCATTCCATGCGTATTGCTCTCCTTGCCCCGTTCGGGCTGCGCGCCAAGGGAACGGCGCGGGCACGAACCCTGCCGTTGGCACGCGCGCTGGTGCGGCACGGTCATACTGCCGCGGTGTTCATTCCGCCCTATGACAGCACAGAGGATGCGGGGCAGCGATGGATCGACGAAGGTGTCGAAGTCATCAACGTCAGCCTGCCGCCGGGCGGGCAAAGCGCGCCGTGGCATTGGCAGCTCGGATGGCGCCTCTATCAGGCAGCCTTGCAGTGGCAGCCGCACGTGGTCCATACGTTCAAGCCGAAAGGCCCTTCGGGGCTGGCTGCCACGCTCATCTGGACCCGCCGGCAGGATGTGCGGCCGCGTCTCGTGGTCGACTCAGACGATTGGGAGGGGCCGGGTGGCTGGAACGACCATCCGGCGGCGGGCTACTCGGAGGGACAGAAGCGATTCTTCGCCTGGCAGGAGCGGTTCGGACTGTCCCATGCTGATGCCTGGACCGTGACGAGCCAATGCTTGGCCGAGCGTGCCACTAGCTTCGGCGCCAGGATCGAAGCCATGCATGTCCTCCACAATGGGGTCGAGACTCGCTCCCGCGCTGCCGGCACCGACACGCCCCCATCCGACCTGACTGCTCCTCCGGTCCGCGAGGAATCGGAGGCGACCCCTGCAACTGTGGTCCTGTACACGCGCTTTGCCGGGACCAGGCCAGACGATGTTGCCGCGATCTGGCGTCGCGTGCGAGAGCTGGAACCGGGCGCGCTGCTTGCGATCATCGGTCGCGGGGCCCTGGGCGAGGAACGCAACCTGGCTCTGCTGCCCGGCATCGAAGTGAGGGGTTGGCTCCCTGCAGAGGAGATCCATGCCGCGCTGCGTCAGGCAGCGCTCGCCATCGCACCGTGGGAGAACACCGCAGCCAATCGCGCGCGGCACAGCGCCAAGATCCTCGAACTCATGGCGTCAGGCGTGCCTGTGGTGGCGACCCGGGTCGGCGAGATGCCGGCCACCCTGGGCGAGACGGGCGTGCTCGTTGCTCCCCGTGATGTCGAAGCCTTTGCCCAGGCGATTGTCGACCTGCTTCATGACCGGCCCCGACTTGTGGAGCTGGGCGCGGCCGCCAGCCGGCGCGTGCGCGAGCACTTCAACTGGGATGTGCTTGCGGGGGTCGCATTGGCGGCGTATGGGACGCCGTCACGCCGGCCTTAGCCAGCCATGCATCGAGGAATTCCCCTGCGCGCTCTGGCTGAGAACCGGTCGTCTCGTTGGGCGGCGGTCATCGCCTGGATGACCCTGATCTTCTTTCTATCGTCGAGGTCGCGGCTGCCGCTGCTGTCGCTCGGATGGGCAGACGCGCTGCAGGACGTCGCCGGTCATTTCGTGGCGTATGCGGTGCTCGCCGGGCTATTGGCCTGGGCCCTCAGTTGCTCCGGCGCCGCTCACCCGCTGTGGTGGTCTTTTGCCCTGGCGCTGCTCTACGGGCTCAGCGATGAATTCCACCAATCTTTTGTGCCCGGCAGGCATCCTGACGTACTCGATCTCCTAACAGATGCGGCGGGCGCTGCCTGTATGCTCCTGATCCTCAGATATCGGCGTCGTCGCCATTCTCGGCGGTCATCTCCGCACCTTCCACCGCCTCGATGAAGATCTCGCCGAACGCCGAATCCTGCTGAACCTGGATGTGCTGTCGCTTGATGAGCTCAAGCACCGCAAGCAACGTGACGATGATCTCGAGCCGGTGGCGTGCCTGCGAAAGAAGGCCGCGGAAGGTGACGCGGCGCCCTCCCTGGGTTGCTTCCCGGATATGGACGATCTGGTCCTGGATGGTGAGCTTGAAGGGCACCACCATGCCCTTTGGGATCTCCGTGGCTGTCGCCTCCAGCGCGGCAAAGGCTGTGCGTGCGGCAGCCAGCAACTCGTTCAGTACTCCACCATCAGGACGGAGCCGCTGCTCAAGCTCGGGCGGCGGCGCCGCGCGCAGATAGGTGCGCAACCCTGCCTCCTCGATCGCGCGCAGCGAGGCAGCAGCTTCTTTGAATCGCTTGTACTCCCGCAGTTGTCGTGCCAGGGCTTCAGCGGGGTCTTCCTCTTCGCCGTCGTCACTCGGCGGTCGGGGCTGGGGCAGCAACAGTCGCGACTTGATCCACACCAGCTTCACGGCAACCACCAGGAAGTTGGCCAGATCCGCAGCGTTCACCTGCCCCATCTGCCGGACGGCGCTCAGAAACTGGTCGGCGACCTGAGCAAGCGAAACAGCGCTGATGTCGAGCTTTTCGCGCTCGATCAGTTGCAGCAGCAGATCGAGCGGCCCCTCGAACTCCGGCAGCTGGACCGTGTAAGCTTCATCCCGCGCAAATATGTCCATCAGCCGCTCGCTGCACGCGCCCGCTTCTCCTGGGGCAGGAGGGATGCGTAGAAGAACCGGAAGGTCGGGACTGAGACGCCATGCGCGGCGCCCTTGCGCACCATCACACCGATGAGCGAATCGAGTTCCGACGGCTTGCCGTCAAGGATGTCGCGCTGCATCGAGGCAGTCATCCCGGGTGGGAGGCCGTCGCAGAATGCGATGGTCATTTCGGCCAGGTCGGCCGGAACGGCCACGCCCTCCGCGAGTGCGACGGCTATCACCTCGCGAATTGCGTCATGCAGCATCTGCCGTGTCTCGTTCGCCGTCTGGATTTCTCCGGCCAGGGCCCGCGTTACAGAGCCCACGCCGCTGAAGGGCCCGATGAACGCAAATTTGGTCCACGCTGTGGCCCGGATGTCGGAGGACCCTTCTGCCGTCACGCCAGCTCTGGCAAGCACATCGACGATTGCCTGCACTCGGGGCGTCACCAGGCCTGCGCCCGCGTTTTCCGCCAATTCGCCCGCGATGATCCTGCGAAACGGGCTCTGCTGCCGGATGACGCCGGGCGAAGCGATCATGCTGCCGACGTAGCACACGCCGCCCAGCACATGCTCCCGGCCGGTGATGGTCGCGGTACGCTCGGCCGCATCGACGCCGTTGTGGAGTGGGATCACGAGCGTGTGCGGGCCGATGAGGGGGCGCAGAGTCTGCCCCGCGGCCTCCAGCTGGTATGTCTTGGTCGCGAACAATACGACATCGACGGGACCCACCGTCGCTGCATCATCGGTGGCCTTCGCAGGGGACACCGTGAAGTCCCCGTGGACGCTCTCCACGCGCAGGCCGTCCCGGCGAATCGCCTCGAGATGTGCGCCGCGCGCGAGGAATGTGACATCCTCGCCGCTGTTCGCCAGCAGCCCGCCGAAATAACCGCCGACTCCGCCGGCGCCTACGATCGCGAATCGCATATGGCCCCCTCCGATTTCGTCCCTCTGCTCGGGGTTTCCTGGGGTTTCACCCTTGAACCAATTCGGCCAAACCGCGCCACAACTGCTCACTCTTGATGTTTTCCATCTCTGAGAGCCGGAAGAACGCGACGACGTGCGGCGCGCGGCGTCGTAGCGAGACCCGTTCCACGTAGGCGCCGTAGGTGGCGAGGAATCGCTCGACCTTCTGGATCAGTGCCTGACTGGGCTGGACCAATGTGGCCAACCCGAGGCCGTCTGTCAGTTCATGCCATTGGTACGCCTGCTGCCCTGCGGCGCTGTCCAATTCCTTGCGAAGCTTACCCTTGAGCGGCACGATGTCGAATTCACGCACCGGCTGCGTTCGCAGGTCCGCACGTATCGACATGAGATCGCGCTTGCCCCGCAGCCACTCGACCAGCCACAAGGGCGCGAATTCCCTCGTCAACAGATAATACCCGATGCCCAGGCTTCGATATGGCGGCCGCGCCTCCTGTACCGTCACCTCCGCACCCGCGTTCATCGATCGCAGCCATTTCCAGGCGATCCGGCCGCCTAGGGCTCCCAGGCCCGCCCGCAGCCATTCGGCGATGCGCTTGGAGCGCCGCTGGTTCAGCCACTGGCCGGCAAGATAGCCGGCCGCCAGAACTATGATGATGATCCACAAGCTTCGCTCTGCGCCTGTGGCAGGCATCCACGATGGCATCGAGAAATCCTCCGGATGAAGACGGTGAGCACAGGATGGCTAGTATAACATACGCCTGCATTTTCGTTGACAGCACTACAAGGCTATGTTACACTTATTTAGATCAATCGCATATCTGCTGGATGAACAGCGCGAGAGAGCACTGGTCCTCAGCTTATGGGACCAGTCGCCGAAGGGGCACTCTGACCGGCTGGCGCGCCGGTGGGATAATCTCTCAGGCAACAGGCATCGCGTTGGGACAGCACTCTGGAAAGCTCATCCGAACGATGACACCGATGGGGCAAGCCGGCGTAGGCAATCTCTCAGGTCACCAGACAGAGACGGGAGCAGGGCAAGCGCTTGCCTTCTACTCCCGTCTCTTTGTTTAAGTTCGCTACCATCCAATCAGTATCACCAGCAGGAGGACATCATGGCTTACAAGTTCGATGCAAAGGCGCGTTACGCCAGGTCGCATGAGTGGGTGCGCGTAGAGGGGGACGTCGCAGTTGTCGGTGTCTCTGACTACGCACAGCATCTCCTCTCCGATATCGTCTATGTCGAATTGCCCGAGGTGGGGGACACCCTGACGAAGGGTGAATCCATGGGCACTGTCGAATCGGTGAAGGCTGCGGAAGACGCCTATGCCCCCGTCAGTGGCGAAGTGGTTGAGGTCAATACCGAACTCGAGGACAACCCCGAGTGGGTGAATGAGGATCCCTACGGCAAGGCATGGTTGGTCAAAGTGACGCTCAGCGATGAAAGTGAGCTGGACGATCTGATGGATGCGACGGTTTACGAGACCTATGTGCAGGAAGAGGAAGAAAAAGGCGGTCACTAGCCGCACCTGTTTGGAGGAATTGAATGGACTACATCCCGAACACAGATGCCGACCGCAAAGAGATGCTCAAGGCTGTCGGCGTCAAGTCGGTGAACGATCTCTTTCTTGATGTTCCGGAGAAGCTGCGCTTTCCAAAGCTTGATCTGCCGCCCGCTCTCACTGAGATGGAAATGGTTCAGGAACTTCAGGCGCTTGGTGATGAGAATGACGATCTGAACCACATTGCGTGCTTCCTGGGCGCGGGCGCATACAACCATTTCGTGCCCAAAGTGGTCGATTCCATCATCTCGCGCGGCGAGTTCTACACAGCCTACACGCCATATCAGCCCGAGATCAGCCAGGGCACGCTGCAGGCGCACTTCGAATACCAATCCATGATTGCAGCTTTGACCGGCATGGAGGTCTCTAACGTCTCCCACTACGATGGGGCGACTGCTGTGGCTGAGGCCGTGATCATGGCGCTGCAGGTCGGTCGCGGCAAGCGCCTCAAGGTCGTGCTCAGCCCGACACTGAATCCGCAGTACCGCGAAGTGGTGCACACCTACACTCAGGGGATGGGCATCACCACGGTCGGCGAAGATGCGCCGTTGTGTGACCTCGACGCCCTCGCAGACCTCGCCGACAAAGATGCTGCTTGCGTCATCGTACAGAATCCGGACTTTCTAGGCCGGCTCTACACTCGCAACGAAATGCAGGCGCTGGCTGACAAGGTGCACGCAGCAGGTGCACTGTTTGTCGTATCCGTCGACCCCATCAGCCTGGGACTCTTTGCTCCTCCCGGGCACTATGGCGCGGACGTGGCTTGCGGCGAAGGCCAGCCGATGGGTAACGCACTTAGCTTTGGCGGCCCGTACGTCGGCTTCTACGCGATGAAATTGGACGATGTCCGCAAGTCGGCGGGCCGGATCGTCGGTGAAACCGTCGATGTCGATGGCAAGCGCGGCTATGTGCTGACGCTCAGCACCCGCGAACAGCATATCCGGCGCGACAAGGCATCCAGCAACATCTGCAGCAACCAGGCGCTCAACGCGCTTGCGGCGGCCGTCTACATGGCGGCTATGGGCAAGCACGGCTTGCGCAAGGCGGCTGAGCTTTCCTATCACAAGGCGCACTACGCGGCAGCTCTCATCGACAAGCTGGAAGGATATGCCGTCAAAGGCAATGGCCTGTTCTTCAAGGAGTTTGTCGTTCAGTGCCCGCAGCCCGTGGCTGAAATCAACCAGCGCTTGCTGGATGAGTGGGGCATCCTGGGAGGCTATGACCTCGGCCGTGACTATCCCGAGCTGGCGGATCACATGTTGATCTGCGTCACCGAGATGAACGGCCGTGCCGAGATCGAAGCATTGGCCGAGGCACTCGCCGGCATGAGGGCGAGTGACACCGGGGACCTGGAAGGCCAGGATGAATCGGACGACATGGAGGAGGTGGCGTGATGGGCGAGCCCTTGATCTACGAGATCTGTCGGGAAGGACGTAAGGCAGTGCATCTGCCTGATGTCGATGTGCCCGAGTCGCCACTGCCCGAGGACGCGCTCCGCGCAGAACTTCCACTCCCGGAGGTGTCCGAGATCGACCTGGTGCGTCACTATACCCGGCTCAGCCAGCTCAATCACTCCATCGACACCGGGTTCTACCCGCTCGGCTCCTGCACGATGAAGTACAATCCCAAAATAAACGAGGCGGCTGCACGAATGCCGGGCTTCGCCAACCTGCACCCCCTTCAGCCCGAGGACACGGCTCAGGGTGCGATGGGCCTCATCTACAATCTGCAGGCGATGCTTGCGGAGATCGCGGGATTCGATGCGGTCACGCTCCAGCCGGCTGCCGGAGCGCATGGCGAGCTGACGGGCGTCCTGATCATGCGCAAGTACCTCTACGAGAGAGGGGAGACGGAACGCAACATCATCCTGGTCCCCGATTCGGCGCATGGCACCAACCCGGCGACCACGAGCATGTCCGGGCTCAAGGCCGTAGAGATCCCTTCCGATGTCGATGGCAACGTCGACCTGGACGCGCTCCGTGTGCTGATTGCCAAGCACGGGCCCCAGCTGGTCGGCCTGATGTTGACCAATCCGAATACGCTGGGGCTCTTCGACTGCAATGTTCAGGAAGTCCTGCGGCTTGTCCACGAGGCGGGCGGGCTGTGCTACGGTGACGGTGCAAACTTCAACGCGATTCTCGGCGTCGCCAAGCCTGGTGAGGTCGGTTTCGACGTCATGCACTACAACCTGCACAAGACCTTCTCCACGCCCCACGGCGGCGGCGGTCCCGGTTCGGGCGCGGTCGGCGTCAAGGCGCACCTGGCAGACTATTTGCCGGGTCCGATCGTGGCAAGGACGGAGGACGGCTGGTACGAATGGCACATGCCGGTCAAGACCATCGGCAGGGTGAAGGCCTTCTGGGGCAACTTCGGTGTCCTGGTGCGGGCTTACACCTATATCCGCATGCATGGTGCTGAGGGATTGCGGGCAGTGAGCGAGAACGCAGTGCTGAACGCGAACTACCTGCAGGCCAGGCTGCGCGACATCTATCCGATCCCTCACGACAATCGAACCTGCATGCATGAGTTCGTGGCGCAGGGCAAGCTCGAGGGGGCATCCGGTGTGAACACCCTCGACATCGCCAAGCGGCTGATGGACTACAACTTCCACCCGCCGACCGTCTACTTCCCGCTCATTGTTCCCGAGGCCCTGATGATCGAGCCTACGGAGACGGAGAGCAAGGAGACGCTGGACGCGTTCGCTGAGGCGATGATAGCGATTGCCAAAGAAGCGCGCGAGAATCCGGAATTGCTGAAGACGGCGCCCCACAATGCGCCGGTGAAGCGCCTGGACGAAGTGCGCGCCGCCAAGGATCTGCATCTCTGTTACGCCCCCGGGTGTGGTTGATCGATTCGACGCACCGGGGCCAGACCTTCCGCGCAGACCTTCGAGAGCTAAGACTGACCAAAGGTTGGTGTGATCTCGAAGGTCTCCCGCGACGAGAGCGCTTTGCCAGCGCCTGAGGGCAACTGCCAGATGACCGTCTTGGTGCGCCATGCCTGAATTGCCCGATCTCGAGATCATCCGTGAATTCCTGGCGCCCCGATTGCCCGGCGTTGTAATCGCGGATGCCCAAGCCCCGCGGCCTCTGATCGTCCGCAACCTGGTGGGTGGGGATCCCGCTTCCATCCTCGCAGGGCGACGCTTCACAGCCGTCTCCCGTCGCGGTAAGTACCTTCTGCTCTCGCTCGACAGCGGCATCACCGTGGTCATCCATCCGATGTTGGCAGGCCGCGTGCGTTACGGGGAGCCTCTGGGCAAGAATCGCGTGCGTGACGCCATGATCCTGTCGCTCGAGGATGGCAGGGAGCTCCGCTACCACGACGTCAAAGATATGGGGAAGATCTACCTAGTGTCCGATCTCAACCAGGTTCCTGGGTTCGCAGGGCTGGGGCCCGAGGCGGACGATCCGGCACTGACATTGGAGATGTTCAGTGAGCGCCTCCGCAAACACCAGGGCGAGATCAAGGGTGTGCTGACGAATCAGCAGTTTTTTGCCGGCATCGGCAATGCCTATGCAGACGAGATTCTCTGGTGCGCCGCGATCTATCCGATGCGGCGCCGCGCATCTCTGAGCGTCGCAGAGGTGGACCGGCTGTACAGCTGCGTGCGTGCCGTGCTGCAGAGAGCGATCGACACCTTGCGTGAGCGTGTGGGCGCCAAGATCGATGTCGAAGTGCGAGACTTTCTGGCCGTCCATGGCAGGGAAGCTGGTGAGTGTCCGCGCTGTGCCGGACGCATCAGCTCGGTCACCTACGAGCGATCTACGACCTACTTCTGCCGGATGTGCCAGCCAGGTTTGATGGTGAACAAGGGACTGCGCCTCGATCTGCCTGGCAAAGACTAGCCAAAAGAAATTCATCGCCAAAGTTGGTGTTTTGCCCGATTTGTTGTAGAATATTGTTACTGGTTTGTCAGCCGGGGCAGATAGCCGGCTGACATTTTTGGTTGCGTCTGTGATAGACGCCGGAGGCCATTTGGGGCTTCCGGCGTTTTGGATTAAGGCAGCGAGGCACACATGCAGGTCCGACGGGAAGATATCCGCAATATCGCCATCATCGCGCACGTTGATCACGGCAAAACGACCCTGGTCGATGCAATGCTCAAGCAATCACGCGTGTTCCGTGATAATCAGAACGTGCCCGAACGCGTACTTGACTCTAATGATCTGGAGCGCGAGCGCGGCATCACGATCCTGGCCAAGAATACCGCAGTGCGCTATGGCCCGATCAAGATCAACATCGTGGACACCCCCGGTCATGCCGACTTTGGCGGTGAGGTGGAACGCGTTCTGAACATGGTGGATGGCGTATTGCTCCTCGTGGACGCTGCTGAGGGTCCAATGCCGCAGACGCGGTTCGTTCTGCGTAAGGCCCTGGAATTGGGCCGCCGGGCGATCCTGGTCATCAACAAAGTGGATCGTAACCATGCTCGGCCCGGTTGGGCGGTCGACGCCGCCTTCGACCTGTTCATCGAGCTTGGTGCGACCGAGGAGCAGGCGGAGTTCCCCGTCATCTATACCATTGCAACCGCGGGCCAATCGGGAACGGACCCGGATGACCTCCAGGGCAGCCTCAAGCCGCTCTTCGACGCAATCGTGGAAACGCTGCCCGCGCCACTCGTGGATCCCGACGCTCCATCTCAGATGCTGGTGACCAACCTGAGCTATGATGATTACAAAGGCAAGATCATCATGGGAAGGCTGTCTGCTGGCACCCTGCGCCGCGGACAGAGCGTTGCGAGGATCGATCGCCAGGGAGAGATTCACCAGGAGAAGATCGGACAGGTCTTCATCTATGAAGGCCTGGAACGCTTGGAGGTGTCAGAGGCGACCGCTGGCGAGATCATTGCCTTGACCGGTATTCCCGAAGTCAACATCGGCGAGACGATTGCGGATGCAGACGATCCGCGCGCGCTGCCGCTCATCACGGTCGAAGAGCCGACCGTCCGCATGACATTCGGCGTCAATACATCGCCCTTCTCCGGCCGGGAGGGAACATGGGTGACCAGCCGCAAGATCAAGGAACGGCTCGAGCGCGCACTGGAACGCGACGTGGCGCTGCGGGTGGAACCGACCGACGCGGCCGACACTTTCCTCGTGAGCGGCCGCGGTGAACTGCACCTGGCAATACTGATCGAGACCATGCGGCGCGAGGGCTACGAATTCCAGGTGAGCGCGCCCGAGGTGATCCTCCATGATGATCCTGACACGGGCGAAAAGCTCGAGCCGGTGGAGGAAGTCTACATCGAGGTCCCCGAGCCCTACTCAGGCGTGGTGGTGGAGATGCTCGGCCCTCGCAAGGGCCTGATGACTAACATGCATCAGGGCTCGAACGGGGCATCGGGCACCGTCTATTACACGTTCCTGGTGCCGACGCGCGGCCTTTTGGGCTTTCGCCAGTCATTTCTGACCGCCACGCGCGGCCTGGGCATCGTGCACAGCATCTTCCACGGCTACGAGCCATACATGGGCCCCATCAAGGCGCGGCAGAACGGCTCGCTGGTGGCCTGGGAGAACGGCATGAGCACCCAGTATGCATTGTTCAACGCGCAGGAGCGTGGCCGCCTGTTTATCGGCCCTGGCGTCGAGGTCTACGAGGGCATGATTGTGGGCCGCCGCCCAACCGAGGAAGACCTGGTGCTCAGCGTGACCAAGAAGAAGCACCTGACAAACCACCGGTCCTCGACCGGCGATGAGCTGGTGCACCTGGATTCGCCCATTGTGATGTCGTTGGATGACTGCCTGGAGTACATTTCGAACGATGAGCTGGTTGAGGTGACGCCGAAGGGCATCCGGATGCGCAAGCGCATCCTTGGCACCGACGACCGCAAGAAGGACCGGAAGGCGCGTTCACTGGCCGCAGCCGGCGAGGCAGCGTAGGGCAGGCGCCCGGCACTGCGATCGGGATGCAATCGTCCTTGAGATCGCTCAGGTGCCGGGCGCGTTTCTTCTATTCGCCGCCAGCCGGCGGTTGCGCCGGAGCGGACGTGAGGTCTCCGCGCCAGCGAGCGCGTTCGTCCTTGTTCGGGAACCGTGGGACTAGTGTGGCCGTGTCGGACAGTGCTATCTTGTCGCCCGGCTGCAGCTCCGCCTTGTTGTCTTTCTCCACCAGGGGCTTCGCCGGCAGGTTGAAGATGCTGATCTCATCTCCAGGTTTGGCATAGCGGCTTTGAACGTATGCGAGGCCGAGAATCACGCCGTCCACATCCACTGCCGCGCTCGTGACCCAGCCCATGGCCTGGCCCTTCTTGTTCACGACCGGATCACCCGTCTTCGGCATGCGCACGCCCCGTTCCTTCATCCGGAAGCGGGCTACCTCCATCGTGCGGTCCTTTTCCCTGGCCAGGTAGGGCTCGCGGCCGATGAAGTATGGTTTGTGCAGCTTGACATACGCGGCGAATCGCGCGCCTGCAGGGGAGATGTTGAAGTGGCCGGCCAGTTCATGGCCATAGAGCGGCAGACCTGCCTCGGTGCGTGTGCTGTCGCGCGCAGCCAGGCCTGTGGGCTGGATGCCGAACGGCTTGCCTGCTTCCAGCAGCGCCTCCCAGAAGGCGACCGCCTTGTCAGGATGCACGAAGAGCTCGTAGCCGACATCTTCTCCTGTGTAGCCCGTACGTGCGATGACCAGATCGAATTCGCCCAACACACAATGGGTCACCCCGGTGCGCGGCACGCGACCAATTTGCTCCTTGACGCGCACGTCGTCAGTCAGGCTCTGCAGGATGCGCATGGACGCGGGTCCCTGCAAGGCCAGATCGATCCGCATGTCGGGTCCACTGGACGGGTCTTTCAGGTTGCGCAGGGTTGCAGGCCGCAGCACCTTCAGATCTGGCCGGTTCCGATCCAGCAGCACTTCTCCGTTGTTGACAGCGTTGAGCCACGCCCAATCTTTGTCCGCGTTGGATGCATTGACGACAATCTGGAAGTTGTCCCTGGCGCGGCGGTAGATCAGCAAGTCGTCGATTACGTTCCCGTCCACGTCGAGCAGGTATGAGTAGAAGCTCTCGCCCGGCGCATACCAGCGAACATAGTTGGTGAGCACCAGGTCCAGGAACTCCTCGGCGTGCGGCCCAGTCGCTTCGAAAACCCCCATGTGAGAGACGTCGAACAGGCCGGCAGTCCTGCGCACGGCATTGTGCTCATCGAGCACGCCGGTGTACCAGACCGGCATCTCCCAGCCCGCAAATGGCACGATGTGCCGCGTATGTGCCTTGTGCCAATCGTATAGGACCGTCCGCTTGAGCGGCGAATTCTCGGGCTCTTCCCAGTGGAAGACCGGCAGCGCCGCCTGCTCCCGGGCTTCCGCCAAGGCATGCTGCCCCACGAAATAGGGCTTGCGCAGCTCGAACCGCTCCGGCGATGAGCGGAACAACTCGAGAGCGGTGCGGCCAGCCGAATCCGCTTGCCCGGCGTCTGCCTGCAGTAGCGCGGTGGGGTCACCCGTTCTGGCGGCCTCTTCCTGACTCATCTCCACGACCACCAGCGGGCCTTCGACCTTGGCAAGGACATCCTTGCGGTCGAAGAGCGTGTAGCCATCTCCGAGTCCGCGCAGCCACGAAAGCACCCGGTCGTGATTGGGCCGGTGGGTTCGCACGAGATAGCGATCTCGGCCGTATTCATCTGCGGCCAGGCGCAGGACGACCACCGCATCCAGCGCGCGGCCATCGGGATCGAGCATGTATGCCACGGTGGCTCGCCCGACCTTGAGCCCGGCCACGTCTGCTGTCACAATCTGGTTCAGACCTGGCGCGGCGCGATCGCCGGAGACCAGCACCAGGCCTGGGTCGCTGTTGCTGCCCCCTTGCTCTCCCAGGCCGAAGAAGTGCGGGTAGCCTGTCCCTCGGTTTGGAGTCTCGGCCGCGCCCGCTGCGGCCAGCTCGGCCACCTCCGCCTTGATCTCCTCGAAGATATCGAGATCGATCTTGCCGCGGGGCAGCTCGCCCGAAAGGCCCGTATAGCTGAAGGGCTGGATGTTCGTGACGGTCTTGTGGATGAGGCCCGCGACCCGGTCGATCTCTGCCGGCCCAAATCCGCGCTGCGTCAACCAGGGTGTTCCGAGCCGGATGCCCATCCCCAGAGCGGTCAACGTATCGCCGGGGATCGTGTTCTTATTAGCGACGATTCCCGCCATATCCAGGATGCGCACGGCAGGTTCACCGCGCAGCGGTGTACCGGTCTTGCTCTTGGCGCTGTTCAGATCCAGCATGCAGAAATGCGTATCGGTGCCCCCGTACGCCAGCTTCAGCCCGCGCCTGGTCAGCCCATCGGCCAGTGCCGCCGCGTTTTCCTTGATGCGGTGCATCATGCGCTTGAACGCATCTGTTCCCGCGATCTTGAACGCCACCGCCATGCCCGCAAACTTCTGCGTATGTGGACCGCCCTGTTCTCCTGGGAATACCGCGAGGTCGATCCGCTTTCCCAGGTCCTCGTCGGTCGTCATGATGATAGCGCCGCGCGGGCCGCAGAGAGTCTTGTGGGTGGTGCACGTGATGATGTCGGCGAGGCCCAGAGGATTGGGGTACGCACCTGCCGTCGCCATGCCGGCAGCGTGGCTGATGTCGGCAAGAAGCACCGCACCTACCTCCCGCGCGATCTCTGCGAACAACTTCCAGTCAGGCGCCCAGGTGTAGGAGGTGAAACCCGCGATGATCATCTTAGGCCGGTGCGTGCGAGCCAGATCCCGGATTTCGTCGTAATCCAGTTTGCCCGTCGCCTTGTTCACCCCATAGCTGGCCACTTTGAACCGCTTGCCCGAGAAATTGAACTCGCTGCCGTGGGTGAGGTGGCCGCCCTGGAACAGGTCCATGCCCATGACAGTGTCGCCGGTTTCGCAGATCGCGTCGTACACGGAAAGGTTGGCGGCTGCGCCGGAGAGGGGCTGGACGTTGACATAAATATTCTTGTCGCTCACGCGCTCGTTGGCGAAGATGAGCGCTGCCCGGCGCTGTGCAAGGGTCTCCACGAAGTGAACATAATCGACGCCCTTGTAGAACCGCCTGTCTGCATAGCGGCGATAGTACGCGAGCTGGTGTGGATAATCGAGGAGCAGATCCTCGTCATCGCGCGTCATGCGCAGTGGGGGATAGCCCTCAGCGTAGACGTTGTTAAACACGGAGCCCAGCGCCTGGCGCACCGCCAGGGGAGCCAGCGACTCCGAGGGGATCATGATCAACTTGCGCGCCTGGCGCTCCTCCTCGAAGTCGATGATGGCATCGATATCCGGGTCGACAACGCCGAGGTCGGCGCCAAGATATGTTTCCCAGTACTCACGGTTGGACATGAGCGAGTCGCTCCTTTGCGAAGGTTTTGGCGAAGCTGCACAATTCTAGCACTGCGGCGGGCTCTGAACAATGAGCCGCGTCAGCCTCGCATCATTCTGTTCCGGTCATCACGCCGGGCTCGAGAGGTGCAGTAGTCCGCATCATCTGCGTGAGCACAAGCCCTGCGAGTACGATCACGACTCCGAATAGGAATGGCGCCTGCCGCCCGTAGACTTCCCACACGGTTCCACCGATTAGTGGCACCGTGATCGCCGCAATGTGCTCGATAGCTTGCTGGGTGGAGAGGTTGCTGGTGATCTCTTCACGTGAGACTGCGATCTTCTGGAAATACGAAGACAGGGAGACATTGAACCCGAAGAAAATGTTGTCCAGGATGAACAGCCCAAACAGAACCGGCAGGGCCTCAATGTAGGCATAGCCGATGAAGATCACGGCAAGCGAGCTGAATGTGATCGTCATGGCAGCTCGTTCGCCGATCTTGCCGACAAGCTGCCCGGTCCACCTCAGGGTGGCCACGTTGATGATGCTGTTTGCCAGGAACAGCATGGCTGTGGTCTGCACGCTGACGCCGTATTCCCGCACCAGCAGAAACACGGCGAATGTCGTGAAGATGTGGCGCCGGCTGCCCAGCAGGAATGACAGCACGTAGTACAACCAGTAGCGCCTGCGCAGCCGCACCTTGCGGCCTTGGGGCAGGGGGGCTTGCCTGTTGCCGAAGGGCAGGAGCAAAAGTCCGCCCAGGATGACCAGCACACCGACGACGGTGAAGAGGTTACGGTAGCCCATCGGCGCAGCCAGGAGCAGGACCGCGCCCGTGCCCACGACCGACGCGAGCGAGCCCAGGCTTCCCAGGTTGCCGAGTGTCTTGGGCGTATCCTCCTGCTTCATGATCATCAGCACAACGGCATTGCTGCTTGGCATGAAGAAATGGAAGCCGAGGCTCATGATGAAGGTCGTGATGAGGAGGGTGGGAACACTGCTGGCCTGCCCGGTGAGCAGCACGCCAATTCCCATCGCGACGATGCTCAGCGCCATCAGCCGGATCTCCGACATCAGGAGCGCGAGAAATGCGATGGCGAAGCCCAACAGGCCAGGAACTTCGCGCACGGCCTGGATCAGGCCTACTGCTGCGGGTCCGGCAGCGAGTTCTTCGACTGCGAAGTTGTTGAAAAGCGTTTGCCAGACCTGAAAACCGAAGTTGAGCAGAAAGTTGGAAAGGATGATGAATATGAGCAGGCGTCGGTTGTCGCGAAATATGTCACCCATGAAAGATCAGTGCTCGCAACCAGGGATAGGTCAAGGAGGACCGGGTGCAGTCTAGCACAGAGCTCTAAAATCGGGTAACACTAGGGGTGATGGTCTGAGGGATCTTGGGCGCCCAACGCATCCAGCCGCATCTGCAATGAGCGCACGGATGCCGGTGAATGCCCCTGGTAGTGATTGTTGAAGTAGCCATACACGGTGAGTCCGGCTCGCGCGTATCTGAGGACTTGCTCGGCCCACCGGTCCAGCTGTACGTCACGGTTAATGCGGATGCGGCTGAAGTCGTCGTCGGGGATGTCTTCTCGGCGGCCCAACCAGCGAATGTATGCAAAGGGTGCGGTGAGAGTATCAAGGACCGGCATCCAGGCGTGTTGCACAAGGCAGAGTGCCACACTGTGACTCCTGAGGAGGTCGGTGAGTTGATCGAATGTGCCTTTGGCCAGCCACGACTTGTGTCGCACCTCGAGTGCGTACTGGAATCCGCCCGGCAGATCGGGGAGGAACTTTTTCAGGTCGTCCATGCCCGAAGCGGTCCATTGGGGCGGCATCTGCAGGAGCAGCGGGCCGAGCTTGTCGCCAAGCCGTGCCATTGCCTCGACAAAGTACTCTGTCTCCGGTCCAGCCTCCCGGAGCGATTTTTCATGCGTGATCGCCTTCGGAAACTTCGCCGCAAAGCGAAAGCCGGCCGGCGTGCGTTCCAGCCAGCCGGCGATGGTGCTCTGACGTGGTACAGCATAGAATGTTGTGTCCAGCTCAACCGTATTGAAGGACCTGGCGTATTCGGGGAGATACTCCTTGTTTGATGTTCCGGATGGATAGAATGACCCCACCCAGGACGGGTAACTCCACCCTTGCGTGCCCAGATACAGTTGGCCCATGCTGTCCCTCGAACCTAGAAGAAGCCCAGTTGGTCCTTGGCTTCCTGCGTCATCATGTCCGGATTCCACATCGGGCTCCAAACCACGTGCACGTTGATCGCGTCCAGGTCCGGATAGGCCTGTTGGATATACGTTTGGACGCCCGCGATGATCTGGGGTCCGACAGGACAGCCCGGAGAAGTTAGCGTCATCTCCACATCGACGGTTTTGCCGCCAGGGACCTTGACATCGTAGATGAGGCCCAGGTCAACGATATTCAGCCCGATTTCCGGATCAAATACGTTCTTTCGAATGACTTCGCGTACATCGTTTTCGTTCGGTGTCGCCATTTTCAACGCTCCGTTCAGTACGACTCGATCAGCAGGTCGCCGTCTTGTACCTTCACCTGGTACGTCGCGACCGGCTCGAAAGCAGGCAAGGTCAGTGCATCGCCGGTGCGCACGTCAAAGCGCGCTCCGTGCCGCGGACATACCAACTGCCCATCATCGAGGTCGCCCTCTCCCAGGGGGCCGCCATCGTGCGTGCACATGTCTTCGACGCAGAAATACTCGCCGGCCAGGTTCACTACGACTACCAAGGTGCCATCGACTTCGAAGATTTTCTTCTGGCCAGGGCCGACCTCGTCCGCGCGCCCGACTCTCACCCATCTCGCCATAGACCTACTCCTCACCCTCGTCAGCCAACCCCCACACCGCAGCCTTCATCGCTTTCAACGGCAGCAGCGCACACTTAAGCCGCACCGGGCCCACCTCGATCCCCAGCAGGTCAAGGATGCTCTCCTTGTTATAGTCCTTCAACTCGTCGAGGGATCTGCCGATGATCTCTTCTGACATCATCGACGCGGCGGCGCGGCTGATGGCACAGCCATGCCCCGTGAAGGCAACGTCTGCTACCTTACCATCCTCGATCTTGAGTTCGAGGGTGATCTCATCGCCGCATAGAGGGTTCCGGTCGTGATAGACCATTGTCGGCTCATCGAGATGGCCGAAGTGGCGGGGATGCTTATAGTGATCCAGGATTTCTTCTGCGTATAGGTCCATGGCTGGCTCTCAAAAACTGAAGTATTCTGCGACTTTGCGCAGGCCGCGCAAGAGAAGGTCGACTTCCTCGCGCGTATTGTAAACGTAGAAACTGGCCCGGGCTGTGGCCGGCACACCAAAACGCTCATGCAGCGGCTGCGCACAATGATGGCCTGCCCGGATGGCGATTCCCATGCTGTCCAGTGCTGCCGCAATGTCGTGCGGGTGTACGTTGCCCAGTATGAAGCTCACCAGCCCAGTGCGCCCATTGCGCGGCCCGAGCATCTTCAAGCCTTCGATGTCCTGCATCTGGTCCATAGCATAAGTAACAAGCCCATGCTCGGCTGCATAAACGTCGTTCATGCCAAGCGCGGTCAGGTAATCGACTGCAGCGCCCAGGCCGATGGCCTCAGCGATCGCTGGCGTGCCCGCCTCGAATTTCCAGGGCAATTCATTCCACTTCGACTGGCGCAGCTTGACCTCGCGGATCATGTCGCCGCCGCCCATGAATGGGGGCATCGCGTTGAGGATCTCGCGCCGGCCCCACAGCACCCCGCTGCCCGTCGGTCCAAGCATCTTGTGACCAGAAAACGCGGCGAAGTCGATGTCAAGGTCCTGTACGTCCACCGGCATGTGCGGGACACTCTGGCACGCGTCCAGCATGACCAATGCGCCGGCCTTATGTGCCTCGGCGGTCAACTCCTTGACCGGGTTGAGCGTGCCCAGGACGTTGGACGCAGCCGTGAAGCCGAATAGCCTGGTGCGCGGCGTCAGCAGCTTGGGAAGCTCGTCCAGGATCAAGGTCCCGTCATCGGCCACGCGCACGAAGTCGAGCTCGATGCCCTTTTCCGCAGCCAGTATCTGCCACGGGACCAGGTTGGCGTGGTGCTCCATCTCCGTGAGCAACACCCGGTCTCCCTGCTTGAGGTTCGCGCGGCCCCAGCTGTACGCGACCAGGTTCATTGCTTCGGTTGCATTGCGGGTCCAGATGACCTCCTTGGCGCAGCATGCACCGATGAATTTGGACACCTTGACCCGCGCACCCTCGTATTGGGCCGTCGCTTCTTCGCTCAGGGTGTGCACCCCGCGGTGGACGTTCGCATGGGTCTCGCGGTAATAGCGGTCCATCGCGTCGAGCACTTGCACTGGCTTTTGTGAGCTGGCCGCGTTGTCAAGGTAGACCAGCGATTGGCCCTTCACCCGGCGCTGCAGGATTGGAAAGTCGGCCCGGATGCGCTGGACATCAAGCGCGGTCGATGTGGCGATATTCTGCGTTACCATCAGTCTGTCCCTATTCTGCACGCTTCCGGCGCACCACGCGCACGGCTTCCTTCACCGTGTTGATCCCGAGCACGGCGCATTTGAGCCTCGTGGCAGCAATCTCGCGCCCCAACATGTCCAGGACCACTTCGGCCGGCGTCATCTCCACATCCTGCATCGTCTTGCCCAGGAACATCTCCGTCACGATGGAGGCGCCGGCCTGGCTGATAGTGCAGCCCTCACCTTCGAACGAGATGTCCTCGATCGTTCCGTCCTCGCCAAGTTTCAGGTAAAGCGCAACAACATCGCCGCACCCTGGATTTCCCCCCTTCTGAACCACGGTAGCGTCGTTGATCGCACCGTAACGGCGGGGGTTTTCGTAGTGATCAAGGATGAAGTCGATTTGCTGTTGCCTGTCCATGCTGGCAATCTCCGATTATGATGCCCGAATTGCTCTAGCGTTCGATAGGAACGCCGACCAGATTGCCCCACTCGGTCCAACTGCCGTCGTAGTTCCGGACCTGCTCATACCCCAACAGGTACTTGAGAACGAACCACGTATGGCTCGAGCGTTCGCCGATGCGGCAATACGCGATGACGTTGTCTGTCGGCTTCAGGCCCTGCTCATCCTCGTAAAGCAAGCGCAACTCATCCGCAGGCTTGAAGGTTCCGTTCGAGAGGTGAGCCGCCTGGGACCACGGCACGTTGACCGCGCCCTTGATGTGGCCAGCGCGCATCGCGCCTTCTTGCGGATACCCCTCCATGTGATACAACCTGCCAGTATACTCGCCTGGGCTGCGGACGTCCACTAGAGGCAGGCCATTTTTCACGTGCTGCAGGACATCGTCCCGGAACGCCCGGATCCGCCCGTCATCGCGTTCGGACGCGCGATAGATGGTCGCCTCATAGGACGGCAATTCGCGGGTCACCGGACGGCCTTCCTGCTCCCATTTCAGCCGCCCACCGTCCATCACGGCCGAATGGGTATGTCCGAACAACTCGAAGACCCACAGGGCATAGCACGCCCACCAGTTGCTCTTGTCACCGTAGAACACCACCAGAGTGTCGTTGCTGATCCCGTGCTTCGACATGAGTTGCTCGAACTGGGAGCGGTCCAGATAGTCGCGCGCGACCGGGTCACTCAGGTCCGCAATCCAGTCGATATGCACTGCACCTGGGATATGGGCGCGGCTATAGAGCAGAATGTCCTCATTCGACTCCACAATCCGCACCTTGGGATCGGTCAAATGCTCTGCCACCCACTGGGTGGATACCAGCTTTTCCGGATGTGCATAGCCCTGATTCACGTGTGCCTCCAAATCTGTGCCCTGTCTACAGCCCCAGTTTTCGCGCAATCTCGGTTTCGAGCTTATTTCGCACGCCGGCCACAGGGATGCGATTCAGGACCTCCTCAAAGAAACCCTGGACAATCATTCGCTCGGCATTGGTGCGATCGATGCCACGGGACATCAGGTAGAAGACGTATTCTGCTGGCACCTGGCCGGCAGTGGCGCCGTGGGTGCAGCGCACATCATCCGCCTCGATCTCCAGACCGGGAACGCTGTCTGCACGCGCGGTCTTGCTGAGCATCAGGTTGCGGTTCGCCTGGTAAGCGTTGGTCTTCTGTGCGCCAGGATAGACTTTGATATAGCCCTGGTACACGGACCGCGACCGGTCCTTCAGCGCCCCCTTGTACAGCAGGTCACTAGTCGCATCGGACGCCCTGTGTAACTGGTTAGTGTGGTGGTCCAGGTGCTGGCGTCCGCCGGGGAAGTACAGCCCGAGGAGCTCGCCATGGCT
Source organism: uncultured Anaerolineales bacterium (assembly GCA_964387985.1). GTDB lineage: Bacteria > Chloroflexota > Anaerolineae > CG2-30-64-16 > CG2-30-64-16 > JALOOB01. The sequence goes on from CAYLZG010000003.1 coordinate 27,088, forward strand.
GCCCTGGCCATCCAGGTCCATGTTCAGCCACGCCTTGGTCAGCCGGCTGCCCCATGACCCCATGAAGTGCCGCAGCAGGCTGTCGCGACCCAGTTTCATCCGCTGGGTCGAGAAGTTCCAGGCACTGTCTGCAAGGTTCTGCAGATGCAGATAGTGCAACTGGCTGCTCGCGCCCGACAGCAGCTCAACAACGGAATTGAGCGCACCGTTCTCGCCGCCGATAAAGTCTTCGACCAGGGTCACGACTGCGTTCGGTTCGGTTGCCACGACGGTGTGGTGAAATCCCGCCTTCTTGCCTTCTTCCTGGTCGATCACCACCTGCAGCGGCTGATCGACTGCGACAGCACGCGGAACGTATACGAACGTCCCAGAATTCCACATGGCGTAATGAAGCGCGCTGAACTTGTTTTCGCCTTCTGAGACTGCCGTGCCGAACACCTTCTGAACCAGATCGGCGTGCTCGCGCACAGCAGTTCCCAGGTCGGTGAAGATCACGCCTTGGGCTGCCAGCTGGGGATTCAGCCGGTAGTGCGCACGGGCGCCATCGACAAATGCCAGTTCTCCAGCGCTCTCCACCTCGGCGAGGCTCTTGGCGACATTATCGGGGAGCCTGCCGATCGCGCCTGCGCCCACCAGCGGCGCGTACTCTTCCATCCTGAAGCCGGTCAGTTTGGTTCGCCGCCAGGTCTCCTCCGCGCCTGTTGGCCAGGGCATCTCCTCGAAGAAACGCCACGCCTTCAGGCGCAGGTCGAGCATCCAGTCTGGTTCCTGGCGCACGAACGAAAGTGCCTCGACCGAGGCCTGTGAGATGTTCTCAATCACTCTTGTCTGTGTTGTCATCTGTCTTCCCTCGGGCCTTAACCGATCGAGCCTTCCATCTGCAGCTGGATCAGGCGATTCATTTCAACAGCGTATTCCATAGGTAGTTCCTTGACCATCGGCTCGATGAACCCGGAGACGATCATCGCGCTGGCTTCGTCCTCGCTCAGGCCACGACTCATCAGGTAGAAGAGCTGTTCCTCGCCGATCTTGCTCACGGATGCCTCATGTCCTACAGTGACATCTTCCTCGTCGATTTCGATGTACGGGTAAGTGTCCGAACGACTCTTCTCATCGAGCAGCAATGCGTCACAGACCACGTTGGACTTGGAGCCGGTGGCCCCCTTGGCGACCTTTAGCAGGCCCCGGTAGGATGCGCGGCCGCCGCCCTTGCTGATCGACTTGGAGATCAGCTGGCTCGAGGTATTCGGCGCAGCGTGGATCAACTTACCGCCCGCATCGAGATGCTGGCCCGGTCCGGCGAAAGCCATCGACAGGATCTGGCCCTTTGCGCCCGGTCCCATCATATAGACCGACGGATACTTCATCGTCACCTTCGAGCCGAGATTTGCATCCACCCACTCCATCGTGCCGCCCTCGGATACCAGCGTGCGCTGGGTCACCAGGTTGTAGACGTTGGTCGACCAGTTCTGGATCGTCGTGTAACGACAGCGCGCGTTCTTGCGCACGATGATCTCGATCACACCTGAGTGCAGTGAGTCCTCGGAATAGGTCGGCGCAGTGCACCCTTCGACGTAGTGCACCGTCGCGCCCTCATCGACGATGATGAGCGTGCGTTCAAATTGGCCCATGCTCTGGGCATTGATACGAAAGTACGCCTGAAGCGGGATATCCAGGTGCACGCCCTTCGGCACGTACACGAATGAGCCGCCCGACCAGAACGCCGTGTTCAACGCCGCGAACGTGTTGTCAGTCGACGGAACCACCGTGCCGAAATACTCCTTGTAGATGTCCTCGTGCTCGCGCAGCCCGCTGTCCGAGTCCATGAAGATAACTCCCAGCTTCTCCCACTCTGCTTTGAGCGAGTGATAGATTGCCTCGGACTCGTATTGCGCACCAACGCCTGCCAGGAACTTGCGCTCGGCCTCGGGAATGCCCAGTTTGTCGAACGTTTCCTTGATATCAGCCGGAACATCATCCCAGCTCTTGCCTTGAGCCTCTGTGGGTTTGATGTAGTAGAAGATGTCCTGGAAGTCGATGCCGCTGAGGTCCGCGCCCCACGTAGGAATCGGCTTGGACAAGAAGATGTCCAATGCTTCATGACGCAGCTTGCGCATCCATTCCGGCTCGCGCTTCATCGTGCTGATCTGATCGACGATTTCGTGGTCCAACCCTTTTCGCGCCTTGAAGACGTAGTTCTCCGGCTGGCTCCATCCATATTGATACTCGGACTTCAGATCCGAGAGAATCTTCTCATCTGATTCCATCGCAGCCATGATGCACTCCTTGAACCCTATTCCAGTTCCTGTCCCGCCATGGGCTCGCCGAACTCCTCGCGAATCCACTGATAACCCTTGGCTTCGAGCTCGCGGGCCAGGTCCGGACCACCTGACAGAACGATGCGGCCATTGTAGAAGACGTGCACGATCTGCGGCTTGATGTAATCAAGCAGACGCTGGTAGTGCGTGATGAGCAAGACGCCCAGGTTATCCCCGAGCAGGTTGTTCACGCCTTCGGACACCACGCGAAGCGCGTCAATGTCCAGGCCGGAGTCAGTCTCATCGAGCACCGCGATCTTGGGATCGAGCATTGCCATCTGCAAGATCTCGGCGCGTTTCTTCTCGCCGCCCGAAAAGCCGTCGTTCAGGTAACGTCGGGCGAATGCGGTGTCGATGTGAAGCTTTTCCATCTTCTCGGTCAATTCCTTGCGGAATTCCCGCATTGGCATCAGCTCAGAACCGATGGGCTTGGCGCTGCCGCCATCAGCAACCTGTTGCTTCGCCTTGTCCGTGTAGCCTCGCACCGCGCTGACGGCCTGGCGGAGGAAGTTCGCCATGCTGACCCCCGGGATGGCCGTGGGGTATTGGAAGGCCAGGAACAACCCTGCCTTGGCGCGCTCGTCCGGCTCCATCTCCAGAACGCTCTGGCCGTCCAGCAGGATGTCGCCCGAGATCACCTCGTAGTGCGGGTGGCCGGCGATGGTGTAGGCCAGCGTGCTCTTTCCCGATCCGTTCGGCCCCATGAGCGCATGCACCTCGCCCTGGCGGATCGTCAGGTTGACACCCAGCAAGATTGGCTTTCCGTCGACGTTTACAAACAGATCTTTGATTACCAACTCAGAAGACATGGACCACAACTCCTCATCAGGATAGAATCTCATTTGGACTCGATTTTGAACTGGCACCCGTGATGCCCGTCGAGTGTGCACGAAATTAGCCGCACTGGCAGGTTCACCACCCCCTCGATCATGCCCAGCTCCATCTCACAGATGGCCCGGTGTTCTCGTGCCAGCTCATAGTATGGGCAGGTGTACTCGCGAATCTCGATGGTATCGGGACCCACATGCACCTCCGCCAGGATTCCCTTGGCATTCAGCATTTCCGCCAGCGCTACCGCGCGATCCTGGGGCACTGGCGAGTCGATGTGTTGCGCATACTGTTCTGCCATCCGCTTCCCCATACGCGTCAGCAGTTCCTCGACCTTGCCCGGGCCCTCGACGAACAGGATTTCCCGCAGCAGAGAATTGGTGAACTCGTCATAATAATGCGGGAAGAGCGCACGACCCTTCGCCGTCAGGGAATAGACGTGCTTGGGCCGACCACGACCGATGTTCTCGGTGTTCTGCTCGATAAAGCCTTCCGCAAGGAGCACCATCAGCTGCTGGCGCACCGCAGTCGCGGTGACCTCCATCGCCTCTTCCAACTCCTTGACAGTGGCAGTCCCCTTACGCTGCAAGAGCGTGAGCACCTCGCCCGCGGGGCTGCCGGTCAACTGCCTTTGGATCATCCCTTTTTCCTTCTTAAATCAATATCTTAGACATCGAAGTTGATACTAGCACAGCAAGTGAATATTTGCAAATAGACATGTCTAAAATATCAAAAATGCGCGATCGTCGACACTGTCGCCTTAAGTGCCGGATCGTTAGGCGATTAAGCGGGTTGGATGTAACATCCAGGGCTGGAGGTTATGGCTTATGGAACTTCATGGAAAGGTGGCGCTCGTGACCGGGGGCGCGGTGAGAGTGGGTAAGGCGATTGCAATGGCCCTGGCGCGCAGCGGCGCTGACATCGCTTTCAGCTACCACACATCGGGTGACGCGGCAAGGCACACACAGCAGGATCTGGAGTCGCTCGGCCGGCGCGCCCTGGGACGGCAGGCAGATGCTGCGAGCGTGGCAGAGTGCCACCAATTGGTGGATGCAGTGGTCGGGCACTTCGGACGTTTGGACGTGCTGGTGAATAGCGCCTCGTTGTGGAAGCGAACAAGGTTCTCGGAACTCGAGGAAGAGGACTGGGACCAGGTGTTGGACATCATGCTGAAGGGAGCGGCGTTCACCAGCCATGCGGCCGCGCCCCACCTGGCGGCCCATGCTGGCGGCGCCATCGTCAACATTGTCGATCTCTCAGCCTTCGTGCCTTTCCCAAACCTGACAGCGCACTCGGTGGGCAAGGCAGGCCTCCTCAACCTCACCTATGGCATGGCGATGGAACTCGCGCCAGCAGTGCGGGTGAATGCCGTGGCCCCTGGCCTGGTGCTGCCCCCGCCAACCTATACGGAGAAGCAGATCCGCGCTGCCGCGACTCGCAACTTGTTGGGCCGGTGGGGCAGCGCAGAGGATGTCGCCAATGCAGTGCTTTTCCTGGTCCAGGCGGACTTCATCACCGGCACCGTCGTCGAGGTGGATGGCGGAGAACACCTTGCATGGCGCAGGTGATGTCTTACGTCAGTGTCAACACCACAGCCAGCGATGGCAGGGCCAGCAACGTCGAAAGCACAACGATGTTGGCCGCGAGTCCATCGTCTGCACCCATTTGTTGCGCCATGATGTAGGTCACGGTCGCGCTGGGACAGGCCAGGAATATCAACGCCATGCGGAGCTCGGCCGTCGATAGCGCCAGCCATCGCGCCAGCAGAAGCCCGATTAGTGGCGCAGCGATCACCTTGATTCCTGCTGACAGGGTTGCACTGGCCAGGTAGCTGCGCAGTGTTTTGAACGTCAGCGCAGCGCCGATGCCTAACAAGGCCAGTGGCGTCGTCATATCCCCCAGCGTTTCGCATGTCTGCCGTATCGGTTGAGGGAGCTTCCACCCAAAGCCCAGCACGATCAGTCCCGCCACACATGACAAGAGCAGTGGGTTCGTGACCAGTCGCGTAACGAGCTCCCTCAGCCGTTGTGGCAATTGTGCTCGTCCTCCTTCGTGGCCTCCAACCAAGACGAGGACCGCGGCAATATTGTAGATAGGCACGAGCAGGGCGATAGAAATCACTGCCACCGCCTGGATCTCGGCCATCTGTTCGTAGCCCCGGGCTTCAAGCGCAAGAAACACCACCGGCAGCCCCACGTAGACCAGGTTGCTGCGAAAGGCTCCGTGTACGAACGCGCTTGTCGAGACCGCCGGCAACCGCAAGAACCTGGAGATGAGATAGCCCAGCGCGATGGCGCCGGCCATTGCACCGAACAGGACGGCAAACACGCGCACGGCTGCATCACCCTGGAGCCTGGAATCGGCGGTCTTGTAGAAGAGATACGCGGGAATGCCGATCCAGTAGACAAGCCGGTTGGTCTCCTGAAAAACCTTGATCGACGCGAAGCCTGAATGACGCAGGATCGCTCCGAGCGCGATCACCGCGAAGACGGGCAAGAGGATGCTGGTGACTTCAAACATCTGTCAGCTGTACGTCTTGCCCTGCCAGAGTGATCTCGCAGCGATGAGTACCGCCAGCACTGCCACAACCAGGGCGGCGACGATCGAGCTGATCAATACGCCCGTCATGCTGCTGTAGTTTACCGCAATTCCGGCGAACGCCCAGACCAGGACGAGCAGGTAGGCCACATCGTGTCGCAGCAGAGCCATCATCGCCGCCAGCACGAGAGCAACCAGGTACATGATGATCAACCATGCCAGCGCACCCAAAGGCTCGCCTTTCCAACCAGCATGCACGAACACGTGCGCAGCGTTGGCTACGGTCGCGACAGTGATCCAGCCCAGGTAGATGCTGAATGGCAGGTGTACAGCCCATCGCTCGCCCGCGGGCACGCCCGCTCGGCGGCCGAGCAACAAGTAGACTGCGATCAGCGCGACTAGCAGTACAAGCATCGCCACCATTGAGAGCGGGAACTGGTTATAGTGGAAAAAGAGCAGCCAGATGATGTTGGCCAGACACGAGAGCACGAACGGCCACCCGATGCGGCGCAGGCGCGGGTTTTCGCGCTGGCGCGGAAGCGATTGGTAGATCGCGTAGGCAATGAGGCCAATGTAAATTAAGCCCCAGATGCTGAATACGTAGCCGGCTGGCAACCAGAGGTTCTCCCCTTTGTACTGGTTGGCGATATCGCCGGTCAGTTGGTTGTTGATTGGCAGTGCATTTGCGAGTCCATTCACGACGATGGTCGCAATAACGCCTACCCATACCGCGATCTGCCTGACAGTATCACGATTCATGCCCCATTCCCCCTTTGACGATGAACAATCAGAGGCTACTTTTCGATGGGAAGGCCAGCCTGCTGCCATGCAGCAATGCCTCCCGCCATGTTGTGTACGTTTTTCCAGCCTTGCTGTCTCAGGAAATCTGCCACCTGGCCGCTGCGGTTGCCTGAGCGGCAGGTCAGGATCACTGTCTTGTCTTTTGGAATTTCGGCCAGCCGCGAAGGCACCTGGCCCAGGGGTATCAACCTGGCTCCGGCAATGTGTCCTGCGTCATATTCGACCGGTTCGCGCACATCGAACAGCGCGACGTCATCGCGGCCCTGCAGCGACCGGGCGGTCTGTACATCGATCGTGTTGGGCAGGCTTCCGGCATCGATTTCGGCCGGAGGCGCCGCAGGGCCTGCCCCCCGGCACGCGGATACCGCCAGAGTTGACATGATGAGCGCAAGCAGCAATCTGATGCTCCGAGGCATGATGTGTCTTAACCTCCGCCTGTAACTGGATATGCGATGTAAGCTCGTGTTCAGCCGGCGCTGATCGTGGTGATCTGGCCGAATCCGTTGATTGTCAGTTGCCAAAGACCACCCTGCGCCAGTCGCATGTATTCGTCGATGCTGCGAGTGGTGTAGGTGTACTCGCGATCATCGGCGCGGAACACGATGAAGTATTCTTCCGATTGGCCGCCGGGTCGCTGGTTATCGGCGAGATTCGCTACCGGCCACCGCGGGTTCAGGTCGCGACCCTCGAGGATCAAAGGGGGTGCAACGACCCAGGCCAGTGTGCGATATTGGCAGTAGTCGGCTCGGACCTGGTACTGGCAGTCTTGCTTTACCTGGCCGTAGCCAGTGCCGGTGTCGACCACGTACGGGGTGCCGCAGACTTCACGCGCTCCCGCGACGGGTTGGTCCACCACCTGGTACACTCGCTTTTCGCAGCGCACCACATCCACGCCTGCGGGGAGTTGCTCCAGCCACCCCTCGCGCGTCACCGGAGCAAGCGCCTGGATGGCGATGGTGCGCCGCCAACCGTAATCAGCTACCTGGCCCACCAGTTCGCTGCTGCGCCGCCCCATCATGAAGAATACCCCGAGGAGGATCACTGCACCGAGCAGGATCAACGGGAGAATGCCCAGGCCCCCCGGTCGACCGGTTGGTGCAGGGAGCGGCGTCGTTGCTGCGGGCACAGCCTTCCCCATCGGCGCGCCGCAATTGATGCACTTCAGCGCGGTGGCTTTGTTCTCGGTCCCACAGGACGGACATCGCTGGGGGGGCGCCGGCTTGTCCCGCAGACCACCGATGACTCCTGCCGCCTCCCGTGCTGTGCCTTCCGCCAGCGGAGCGGCGCATTGCCTGCATATCTTAGCAGTGGCAGCATTGCGCGTGCCGCAGTATGCGCAGTAGACATCCGGGCCGGCCAGCGCGGCAGCAATCTTGTCCTCGTCGGTGATGATTGCCTCTTCGGCTGCCTGTTCGAACTGGACATCAGCCGGCATGGGCGTGCCACATTGCTGGCATTTCTGCAAGCTTCCAGGGTTGCGCGTGTTACAGCTCGGACAGGTCCATTCCAGTTCGACGAAACCGAGCTCCTTTTCCGCCATGCGTCCTCCGCTATCTATTCATAGTCCGGCAGGGACAACCGACCGTGTAGTGGGTTCCCTGACCGCATCTTTCATCCCGGGCATCTCAGCCATTACGTCTGCTGGTGAGAGGTGCAATACGCCCAAGACCCCCGTCCAGGCCAGCCAGCGCGCGCTGCGGAAACGCCATCTGAGCCTCGCGCTGGCCAGGAATACCAGCAACCATGAAGTTATCCACCCGGCCAGGCAGCCCAGCCAATCCATGCCCAACATCGCACTGGCAAGTGCAGCCAGCCGGAGAAGGGCGACCACGTCGAGAATTCGCAGGACCCCTGGGCCAAAAAAAGGGATCATCTTGACAAAGGAAAGCAGCAGTGGGGTGCTCGCCAGGCCGACCACGCCCAGCAGGACGAGCAGGTCTGGCGCACTGCTGAAGAATATGGAGAAGATCAACCAGCCAGCGCCAGTCAGAGCCAGGCGGTTGACCAGGAAGGCCAGAAAAGCGAACAGAACGCCTGCCGTCCATTTGAGCCGTCCTTCGCGCCGCATCAGAAGGCGTGAACCGTGGGCGACAGCGTACGAGGCTGCGGAGAGTAGCAGGATGAGCAAGCCGCGATGGATAAACGAGGGCGTGACCATGCTAAGCCCTTCCGCTTGCCGAAACCGATGTGCCGACCGGCACGGGCAGATCGCGCTTGGCTCCAGTCGCGGCGGCAGGTGATGCCTGGCGCTGCGCACTGCCTATCCGGCCTGGTTGTGACGCGATCAGGCCGATGACCACCTCTGCGGTCCTTTGCACGTGGGTGGTGCCGTCCGGCAATCTCGCGGAGCGACTGAAATAGTCGCCCAGCCCCATGTGTTTCATCGGACCGATGGGGATCGATCTGAAGCGGCCTGCCGCCACAAAACGGTTCCATGCTGACCCCGGAAATACCGGCCAGCCGGTGTACCCCAGCAGGCGCCCCGCATACTGTGTCAGGTCCCTGCTGCCCGAAAGATGGACGATCTCTTCGAGGTCCTGCGTGCCCGGATCATCGGCGAGCACACTGCCCACCGAGATGACGCGGACTTTGGAGCCGAGCCATTCTCTCAGGTATGGCGCAGCTGCCTGGGACAATTGGCCGCCACCACTGATGCACAGAATCGTAACTGGCCGCGGGTGCTCCGGCCTGTAGCCATGGCGCAGCAGCCCCTTGATCATTTCCTTAGCCAATCCATATGCGTAGGGAGGACCGTAATCACGGTCCCGGGACATACAGACTTGCAGCAGGTTCCGGAAGTATACGATGTGATAGAGAGTCATGAAGCGCCGGTTGCGCCTGGCAAGCCTGGGAATTCCGGTCCAGAGGCCATTGAGGACCCGGTACTCTGTCAGCGGCGTGCTGCTGGGTGAGTAGGGGAAAATATCCCGCACGATCACCGATCCTGGCACGCCGTTTTCCACCATGTCGAGGAACTGCGCTTCTTTGGCTGGCACCTCTTCGCCACTGTTTCGCCCAACGCCGCTGAGGTAGATGATGTACTGGTCAGCAATGGGCTCAGGGGAGGGCTGCGGAATGACTATGTGCGAGCCAGGGGCAGCCCGATTGCGGCCCCGCTCGGTCCACCAGGCGATCGTTTCCGCGCAGGATGTCGCGGCAAAGACGAAAACCGCGACAACAACAAGCCCCACGGCGCCAAGAAAAGCGGTCAAGACGGTCATCAGAAGTTCCTGCCAGTGAGACGCATGCCCACGTCACCAGTATAGCGCACAATGCGCGCAAGTACAACGCCTCGCAGATCCTGGACCATTCGATCGCTGCGTGGCTCGATTATCTCAGGTCATCAGTGTATGCGAACAGTGCCGGCCCGTGTGCCAGAAGAGGATGCGTCCCATGCGTTCCCCGGGCAGCAGCCGGTGGGGATCGCGCCGGAGGATGTCCAGTAGGCCGCCGAATGCCCGGCCGGTATACACCGGATCCAGCAGGATTCCCTCGAGTGAGGCCATGAGCTTAATTGCCTCACGTTCCAGTTCGCCCATGACGGCGTACCCGGCCCCAAGATAGCTATCGTTCACGAGGATGTCATCCCCCGTGAAGGTGTGGCGCGAGCCTATGTGAGAGGCGGTGCGCGTCGCCAGGTCTGCCACGGTCGACTGCAAGTCCGCCTTGACTGCGTCGATGCTGATCCCCAGAATGGGCACATTCCACCCGGTCTGCCATGCACCCGCGACGAGGCCTGCCTGTGTGCCGCCCGAGCTGGAGGCAACGACAATGGCATCAAGCTCCACGTCACTTTCGCGGATTTGCTGCCGCAATTCGTCGAGCGCCAGCGCATAGCCTGATGCGCCTACAGGATCAGATCCGCCATAAGTGACGAAATACGGGCGCCGGCCCGAGTCGCGCAGTTCTATCTCCAACTCATGCAGGCGAGGAAGGCGGTTCTCGCGCGTTGTCCAGTGCAGCGTCGCACCCAGCAGCAGATCGAGCAGCAGGTTTCCGTTTGGGGTATCGGGTGGCCCCCCGCCGAGAACGAGATGGCAATCCAGGCCGGCCTGTGCCGCCGCGGCGGCCGTCTGGCGGCAGTGGTTGGACTGCACTGCACCGGTGGTGATGAGCGTGTCTGCACGGAGCGCTAATGCATCGCCCAGGAGCAGCTCCAGTTTGCGCGTCTTGTTGCCGCCCAATGCGAGTCCCGTCTGATCGTCGCGCTTGATCCAGAGTTCTGCGGCAGTTCCCTGATCTTGTAGCCAGCCTTTGAGCCTTGGCAGTGGGTGCATCGGAGTCGGCAGAAAGGCCAGGGGGAATCGAGCGGAACCATCGACAATGGACATGACGTGTCCTCCGTTTGTAACGAAAAAGGCGACCGCAGGGGTTGCGTGCGTACCACTCAACTGTGATCTGCGCCCCTGCGGTGGGATCGGGTTATCGCCAGAGGTATTGCACGCTGGAACGCTGATGCTATTCAGTGCTCCAGCGTGCTGCGGGGTGGAGTGACTGTTCACCCCACCTCCTGTCTCGAGCCTAGTTGCGTCCTATCCACGGCATCAGGATGAGGTACCTATTTGCTGTCGTGGTCAATATCGCACTGCCCTTCATGGTAGTATCGGCAGTCGATGTTGCGGTGATCGTGACAGTGTCTGTAGCCCTGTGGTCAGCTGTGGATGGGATCTCCACTTCCACGGTCACGTCCACGCTTGCGCCTCCCGCCAGCGGACCCACAGTTGACGGGATCGTCGTGACCCACGTGTTGCCGGCGAGGGTCAGCGTGAATGTGTCCTCCTCGGATCCTGTGTTCATCAGGCTCACCGTGTACGTTACCGTATCGCCGACCATGCCGGTCTTGGATTGCGCTGCGGGTGTGAGCGCCACGCCGTACTGGAAGACCACGCGGCCTTCTATCTGCGGCGAGATCGGACTCGTTTGGGCTTTGATGTACTCGATCACTGCGTCGCGGACGTAAAGCTGTGTGTCTGCCTCAATCTGGTCGAGTGGCCACAAGCTCACACCGCCTTCAGTGAAGTTGCACGCCCCTGCAGCTAGATAGTTTACCGTTGACACATTGTAGAATGTCATCGCATCTTCGAAGTCCACCGGCACACCTTGGATTATCAGGGATGTGACGTTGTTGCCGTCGGGGAGCGCCGGATGTGTATCGTTATAGCGAATGACGTTGCCCTTGTCGGTGTCAAGCATGCAGGTAGTGTAGTGGGAGTAGCCGCCATAACCCTCCACGTGTTTGTAGTAGTAGTAGTTGCGATAGGCGCGCTCAAGGACGGCCTTGAGCTGCGGCCCGTTCATTCGCAATACAAGCAGCGAGTTTTCGTATGGCATGGCCTGGAACATGTCCGAGACCTTGAGGGTGATCGGGTTGGTTGGTGTGGCGCCCACAGCGACTAACCTGTTGGTCATCGCGCCGGATAGGTGGAAGTCCACATCCACCCCGCTCTTCTCGAGCACGTACACAGAGGCGTCGGCCTGCAAATTGGCGCCGTTGGTTTCTTGTGTGAATGCCTGGTTCGTATCGATTGGCACCTCAGTCTGGCCGATTTCGGTGTCATTGTAGGCGTTGATGATTGACTGGTACGGGTCAACGATCGCCTTGATCGTTGGGTCCTCTACGGTGCCGATGTCGATGGCGATACTGCGCCCCGCTGCGGACAGCAGCTCGTAGCCACCACCGGCCTGGGGCATGAAGCCCAGGCTGACCTCACCGAGGTAGGTATTGTAGCGATACGCCTGGTTGATCAGCACCGGCGCGCCAGTTGGACCGGAGACCTGTGCCGGCAGGTACTTGTACGCACCGAATCCCTTGGAAGGATCGGTGTGACTGTGGCTACCAATGATGGCATCGATCCCCGGCACGGTGGCGGCCAGGTTGGTATCAACGTTCTCGTCGACTTCAACGCTCTTCGGGTCTTCGGTGAATCCGATGTGCGTCAGTGCGACGACTGCATCATTTCTCCCGCGCAGTACGGGAACCAGCGCCGTCGCAGTCGCAATGGGGTTGGTGAAGCTCAGGCCGGGTATATTGCTTGGCAGTTCATAGCTTGGCACGCGATGGTTGGTGAGACCCAGGAAGCCAATCTTGACGGGATTCTCCGGATCGCCCGATGGCAACGCGTACTCCACGCCATCTCGCACGTTGACCTTGAGATCCTGTGCAGTAACAACGGGCTCGAGCCCAACTTTGTTGATTCCGTACTCGCCGGTGTCGCTGACATTGGCGCCGAGTATCGGGAATGCTGCCTGGCTGAAGGTGGCGCGGAAGACATCCGAGCCGAAATTGAATTCGTGGTTGCCGAGAACCATGCCGTTGTAGGCCATGGCGTTCATAACCGCAATCATCGGGTTACGCCACAGGGTGGGCGGCAACGGCGTACCGTCAGCAGTCGTGCCCTGGGCAGCGTTCTTCAGATAGTACATCATCGAGTCGCCCTGGATCTGGTCACCCAGGTTGAAGAGGAGCGTGCGGTCAGGGTTGTGAGTGCGTTCTTGCGTGACAATCGTGGCGAGTTGGGTGAGGCCCTGGTAGTTGCCGCTCTTCAGCAGGCGGCCATGCGAATCATTGTGGTGCAGGAGCGTTACCGGGACGACCTCGCCGGCTTCGTAGACATCGTCACCATCGCCATTGCGGGAAATCCGGCCGTCAAGCATGCCGTCGCCGTTGGGACCCTTGTAGGCGGTTGCCGGAGTCCCATGATTGGCAGCAACCCACTCGTTGACTGCGTTGAGCATGTCACCCCAATACGTGATGTCCTTCATGTACTTGAATGGCGTATAGCCGTCCTGGCCGGCCGGGGCAAGGAATTCATTGGTGCCGACCTTGTAAGTCTTGGATGCATCCAGCGGCGCCCAGGTGTCTGAGGCTTTGTCGTAAACCTCAACATCGTAGGCGCCCCACGCAAAGGGTTGTGGCCCCGGCAGCGCATCGGAGTAGCGGAAGAACTTGTACCGGATACCTGATGGCTGGATCGCGCCCTTGAACAGCGTGGCGGACTGGTTGAGCAGGTCATAGATCTCTGCACCCGTCATCGTCCCTACGGCCGTGGCATTGCCGAACGGCAGAATCTGGAACATCTGCCCGTACGTCAGCAGCATGGGACCATGTGCCCAGATGCCTTCCGAACAATCGGCGGCCACGCTGCTCCATATATATGTTCCTGGGTTCGCCGGATCCTCCACATCGCACCAGTCGGTGCGGATGCCTCCTGCGTTGTTGAAGAACATGTCGACGTCGTTCTCTGCATCGCCATCGCTGTTGAGCCAGCCATAGATCGCGTCGTCGACAAAGTCACCCATCGTGCTGTCGCCATTGTAATTGCGCAGCAGGTCAGTCTGCGCGTATCCCACCGGCGTATTGATCAGTTCCACGTAGTCGGGATCGCTCACGTAACCGTTGACCAGCGTCTGGATCGGCGCGTATTCCGGATCGGTAGCCGCAACCGTGATGCGGGTCCAGGTGACGGTAACAGCGCCGGTGTCGGGATCGTAGGTCATGTCCGCGCGGCCGACTTTTCGTCCGGCATAGTGCGCCTGGACGACGGTCGTGTTGCCAACCATTGTTGCGGCAGCGAGATCGGTGTGACTGTGGCCGCCGATAATCAGATGGGCGGGTTTGCCGGCGTCATTGAGTTTCTTCGCCAGGGTCTGGTCGCCGTAGACGGTAAAACCGTAGCCGTAACCGCCGTCGGTGTAGCCATTGTGGCTTAGAATAACGATTACGTCGGAAGCAGCGTCCACTTCATCGTAGTAGTGCAAGATGGACTCGGCTGGGTCGCGGAAGCAGATTCCCTCGGTGGCCCCGGCGATCGTGATGTAAGGCGTCTCAATCGATCCCACCCCGATCACGCCGACACGCACCGTGTTGGGCGCGGTTCCTACGGTGAGGATCTCGTAAGGTGTGACCGAAGCGTTGAAGGGCTCCCAGGTACAGTTGTCGCCCGCGTCCTTTGTGACGACATTAGCAACGATCATTTGCACTGGCGATTCGTCCGCGGTTGCTGCGGCTTCAGCCTGGGCGATGCGGTCGCCCAGCACACTCAGGCCCCAATCGAACTCGTGGTTGCCAAAGGTTGCAGCATCGTAACCGATGGTCCGGTAGTAGTCTACCGTCGGTAAGCCTCTTTGCAGGTTTGACAGCAGGCTACCCTGCATGATATCGCCAGCGTCCAACAACAGGACATTGTCGTCGCCAACTGCAGTGCGTACATCAGCGATCTTTTGTGCTACACGGGCTGCCCCGGGATTGCTGCCTGCCCGCTCCAGATTTCCGTGGAAGTCATTGGTGTGTAGAACAGTGAAAGGGATCGGCGCCAGCGGTTCCGCGGCTGCCGGGACGGCAAGCCAGCTCGTTAGCAGCATGAGGATCAAAGAAAGTGCCAGAAACCTGCTGCGAGTATGCGACATGATCTTCCTCCTACATGACTGAAGCGTGTTCGATGGACGTTGAAAGCTGCGCCGTTGGCTTATGATCACCTCCTTCCGGGCGGGTGAGATCACTTGGGCCGTCCGCCCAACTCAGATGATGCGCCGCGCTTCGACATAGAAGCGCTTTTCCTTTGCTTCGCCCATCGAGAACGTCTTGCGCGGCAGCGCACCATCAAGAATGACCGTCTTGAAGAAGCTTGATTTGTCAATTGCAGGCAAGTAGAAGCCCAGGTTGCCTGGTTGAGAGCCGAGGCGCACGACCACGTCCGCGCCGTGGACGTAATCGATCTTGTCGTAGCCTCCCATCTTGCCCCACGCGTCAAGGAAGGTCTGCAGGGTTCCGACAGGCAGATTGCTCGGCGGGCTCGCCACATAACCCACATAACACCCGGAAGGCGTAATCACCCCGAAAGTGTGCTCGGGCCGTGCCTCGCGGTTCACAACGTCCATCATCGTCTGGCTGGTGGCGCAAGGGACCAGGTGACACTGATCCGGGTAGAAAGTGCGCAGATCAGCGATCAGATCGCGCTCCACGCTGAAGAGCACCCTGTGGATTGGTTCGAACTCCAGGCCCGGATCGTGAATGTTTTCGATCTCGACCAGAGCGTAGCGGGCTGGATGGTCCATCCCGACTTTGTCCTTGATATCTTCCCAGATGGCCTTGGCGGTGGCCAGCGAATGATTGCCGTCGCCCATTGCAAACACCAGGGGGGGTGTTTCCTGGGATAACCCGTATTTTTCTGCGAAGACGGCTGGGTCGCCCAGCCGCCCCAGCTCGGCCATGACCGAAGACTGCAGTTCCTCTTCTTCAACCGCGTAACCCGTCAAGTGGCCGCTCCCCAGCATCAGCTCGAAATCATAGAGCTGGCGCAGGCTCTTGCGGCGTGCAACCAGCGGTTCGATGACGCTGGCATCGGGGTCGTCAATCAGGACGAGAATGTGCGGCAGCTCGAGCGGCGCCCCCGAGCGAATGCGCACGCGCGGCGGGATGCGCTCGAGGATGGTGCCCTCGGTCGCGCGGATCAGGCTTGTGGAGCCTTTTGAGTAATCATAATGCTCGAGATCCAAGGCCAGCATGAGGCCATGGCGCGTCTTTCCGGCCGCGGTCCGCTCGACAAGGACAATCCCTGAGAACTCCTCAAACAGGCCGCGTTCCAGGTAGTCGCGCATCGTGTCGCGAATGGAGCGCACGCGTGCGGCCTCTTCGGCGGAATCGAGATAGACCTCGGGAAGGGTGATGTGGTAGGTAGAGGGCCCTTCGCCTACGATGGTGGCGACTTCAGCCCAGTACTCAGGCTCTGATGTGAACTGATCGCACGCAATGACGGCCCACTTGCGCAGATCAACGCCGTGTTTTGGCAGGAGGACAGAGGGAATCTGAACACCCTTGGTCATGGACGCCCCTTTTGTTTTGGATTAATGAGCTACCACAGAGCCACATGGACGCTGGTGCCTTACGGAATCGTCCGTGCCTCAGCTCCTCTTTGTCTCTGTGGTAGGCAAAACGTGTGTTAGTTACACGGTTCGTTGGAGACGCGGATCAGCAGGTCGGCCACCTCATCGCCGATTCGGGCGGTAGCCTCCTTGGTGCCTGCGCCGATGTGCGGCGAGCCGATGACTTGCGGCAGTTCGAAGAGCTTTCGGTCGGTCAATGGCTCGCTCTCGAAGACATCCAGCGCAGCACCAGCAACCTGGCCTGCCACGATCGCGTCGTAGAGCGCATCTTCATCGATCACGCCGCCACGTGCACAGTCGACAATCCGCACGCCTTTCTTCATCTTGGCGAAGGCTTCGGCGCTGAGCATGTGCTTTGAAGTTTCGGTAAGCGGCAGGTGAAGCGAGATGAAGTCGGATTTTTCGTACAGCTCGTCCAACTCCACCATATGCATGAAGGGCTCGGCGCCAATGGTGCGGCTGTCATAGCCCAGGACCAGCATGCCCAGGGCAGCGGCCTTCTGTGCAGCTGCGGCGCCGATGCGACCCATGCCGACGATGCCCAATACCTTGCCCGCAAGCTCGATTCCCGAGAACTTCGACTTCTCCCAGGCCCCCGAACGCATCGACTCGGTGGCCTGAACGATGGGCCGAGCCAACGCGAACAGATAGGCGATGGTCAGTTCAGCGACAGCCTGGGTGCTTGCGCCGGGCGTGTTCATGATGCGGACACCCTTGGCCTCTGCGTATGGCACGTCGATATTGTCCACACCCACGCCGCCGCGTACGATCACCTTGAGATTGGTTGCTCTGTCGATGACCGGCTTGCGCACCTTGGTTCGGGACCGTACCACCATTGCGTCGTAGGGTGCAATGGCTTCCAGCAACTCCTCGGGCGTGATGGCGTCTTGCACGTCTACTTCCAGCCCGGCATTACGCATGCGCTCGACCGCACGCGCAGAGATGGAATCACAGACCAGGACTTTCATGATTGTTCTCCTCAGGTATGGCGTTCTACAGCTTGAGAATGTCGTCAATCTGCGCGGTCAACCACTTGATGTCTTCCAGGGTCAGGTCACCCATGTGACCGATCCGGAAGGTCTTGCCCTTGAACGGGCCATAGCCATCGGAGATCTGTGCGCCTCGCTTGCCCAGTTCTTTGTTCAGTGCTCCGAAGTCGAAGCCGTTGTTGACGATGTGCGTAATGGTCGGCGAGAGGTACTTCTCATCACCGAAGAGGCCGAAATGCTTCTTGCCCCATTCGCGGGTATACCGGGCCATCTCGAGGTGCCGTGCATAACGGTTCTCCAGCCCCTCGGCGAACATCGCGTCCATCTGCTTGTCCATTGCATACAGGAAGCTGATCGCGGGTGTGGCTGGCGTGTTGAACTTGACGGCGTACTTTTCGTTTTCGATGAAGTCGAAGTAGTAACCCCGAATCGGGATCGTCTTAGCGCGCTCGAAGGCGCGTTCGCTCACTGCACAGACAGCGAAGCCCGGCGGCAATGCGAAGCACTTCTGGACGCCTGCCAGGCAGACGTCCAGGCCCCAACCGTCGAAGTCGATGGGCGTGCCGGCCATACACGATACGGAGTCGACCATGATGATGACTTCCGGGTACTTCTCACGCACCAGCTTGGCGATCTCGGGCACCGGCCCGAGGATGCCAGTCGAGGTTTCGTTGTAGGTGAGGCACAGGGTGTCGTATTCACCTGTTGCCAGGGCTTCGTCCACGAGCTCCGGAGTAATCGCCATCCCGGGCTCGACCTCGATTTTTTCGGTCTGAACGCCGCAGGTCTTGGCAATTTCAAACCAGCGCCGGGAAAACTCGCCGTTGAGGGTGTTGAGCACCTTCTTCCCAACGCAATTCCGGATTGCACCTTCCATGACGCCTGTGGAAGCAGAAGTGAAGAGAAACACGCGCCGGCTGGCGTTCAGGAGGGTCTTGACCTTCGTTTCAACACTCTGATGCAGCTCAGCGTAGGCCGAAGAACGGTGGCCGATCATCGGGGTGGCCATGGCCTGCAGGATCTCTTCCCGCACTTCTGTTGGGCCAGGGATGAACAGCTTCTTGTGCATTGCCACGTCTCCTTATGAGGTAGATATATTTGTTCGGGCGCCTTTGCCCAGTGATGAGGCTACGCAGCTAATATACTCGAAAGTGGTGTGCCTGGCAAGAACGTTCGTCATATATGAGGTGACAAATCAGTCGTTTCCGGGGTGCTGGCGGCCCGCTTAAGGGTCG
The DNA here is from genome assembly GCA_964387985.1 of uncultured Anaerolineales bacterium. GTDB lineage: Bacteria > Chloroflexota > Anaerolineae > CG2-30-64-16 > CG2-30-64-16 > JALOOB01. The sequence goes on from CAYLZG010000003.1 coordinate 45,679, forward strand.
CTCGCAGGAGCACAGCCGTGGGGTTGACCTGGTGCGACCGGACAGGTATCATGGCCCAGGGATTGCCGGCAAGAAGGGGGTGCAAGCATGCACGACGGCGGGTGGTGGAGCTTCATACGCTATGACGAGAAGGTGGACCGGCCGTCCATCAGTGGTCCGCTCCTGCGTCGCGCGCTGCGGTATGCGCAGCCGTACACGGGCAGGATAGCCCTCATTTTGGGGCTGATCCTGGTGACCACCGGACTGAACCTCATTCCTCCATTGCTCACCCGTGATCTGATCGACCGGGCACTCCCGGATCGGGACCTGAAACGGTTGACCATGTTGGCCTTGGGCATGCTTGCCGTGCCGCTAATCACCGGGCTGCTGGGCGTCGTTCAGCGATACCTGAGCGCGACGGTGGGCGAAGGCATCATCAGCGATTTGCGCACGGGATTGTTCCACCATCTGCATACCATGTCCTTGCGCTTCTTCACGAATACCAAGACGGGTGAGTTGATCTCGCGGCTCAATAACGATGTCATAGGCGCCCAACGTGCAGTATCCGGCACATTCGTCGATCTGTTCACCAATGTCGTCACACTGATTAGCGCCCTCGTAATCATGTTGCGGCTGGATTGGCGGCTCACGTTGCTGGCCGCAGCGGTCCTTCCGCTCTTCCTCATCCCTGCGCGCTTGTTGGGACGCAGAGTGCGCGCCGTGGTGCGCGAGCAGATGACGCTCAACGCGGAAATGAATGCGATGATGGATGAGACGTTGAACGTCTCGGGTGCACTCCTGGTCAAGCTCTTCGGTCGCGCGGCATCCGAGGTCTCTCGTTTTCGCACGCGCGCGGAGCGGGTGCGTTGGGCAGGAGTTCACAACGCACTTCTCATGCGTTGGTTTTTCCTCACCTTGAGCCTGGTAAGCGCCGTCGGCGCGGTCGTGGTGTTCTGGGTCGGAGGTCTTTTCGTCCTCCAGGGACGCTTCACCATCGGCACCGTCATTGCGTTTACGGCTTATCTCGGCTTGCTGTATGGACCCTTGTCTGCGCTGACGAATGCACGTATGGACATCTCTACGTCTCTCGTTAGCTTCGAGCGGGTCTTTGAGGTGATGGACCTGCCCGCAGAAATCCGGGAGAGACCGGATGCGATCGCGCTGGATCAGGTTCAAGGGCATGTGCGATTTGAAGACGTCTCATTCAGCTACCAGCCGGGAGAAAACGTGCCCGGGGCAGCAGCGGCGGGCCTCAGCGAGGTGTCCCGATTCGCCTGGGGTGGTCGTGGAATGGATGTGCCGCTATCGCAGGAAGGGGGTAAGCTGGCCAGGCGCGAGACCAGGAGTGACCTGCAGGCCCCCGCAGAGAACGGCGAAGGCGATGCATTACAAGAGATGCGATGGGCGCTGCGCGATGTTTCGTTTGAGGTGAAGCCTGGCCAACTGGCCGCACTCGTCGGGCCAAGTGGCGCCGGAAAGACGACGATCACCTATCTGCTGCCGCGCCTGTATGATCCGACCGGAGGAAGGATCAGCATTGATGGCTTTGATCTGCGCGACCTGACCTTGGATGCATTGGCCTCGCAGATCGGCATGGTAACGCAGGAAACCTATCTCTTCAACGACACCATCCGGGCGAACCTGCTGTACGCGCGGTCTGACGCGACGGATGATGAGATCGAGGACGCTTGCAGGGCTGCAAATATTCATGAGTTCATCGCGGACTTACCTGAAGGCTATGACACGGTCGTGGGCAATCGCGGATACCGGCTCTCGGGCGGTGAGAAGCAACGCGTGGCGATCGCGCGCGTGATCCTCAAGGATCCCCGGATACTGGTGCTGGACGAGGCCACCTCTTCTCTCGACAGCAAGTCTGAGGCACTGATTCAAGATGCGCTCGAGCGTATCATGCATGGGCGGACCAGCCTGGTGATCGCACACCGGCTTAGCACGGTTCTGGCAGCCGACGTCATTCTGGTCCTTGAGAAGGGCCGCCTGGTTGAGCGTGGAACGCACGCGCAACTCCTGGATCAGGGCGACCTGTATGCCGCTCTGTACGAAACGCAGTTTCGCCACGCGGCAAGATCACAGCCTCAGGCATAGCATGGCGCACAGTCACATCTCGGAAATGAAAAGGACCAGGTCTCTCCGAAAGGAGGACCTGGTCTTTTTGGTAACGTGGCAATCCCGGGAGGGATCAGCCTGCCAACTACTTGGACTTCTTCGCTGCCAGGAATCGCGTGACCTTGGTGCCGCACGTCGGGCAGACGCCCTGTACCATCTGGCGTCCGTTCGGGGTCTTCTTGACCTCGCCGTCCTTGACCTGCCGCTTCTCGCGGCACTTCACACAGTAGCCTTCGAATTCCATTGTTTGTCTCCCTGTTTGGTCTGAAGCTAGTGGAACTGCAAACACCCCCATAGCATGTACGAGAATGAGCGTCGTTTACTGCGTTTGTGCTTACAATCGAAGCATCAATTCCTCACTTGCAGCCCGGACGGGCATTAATCCGGTTTGGTCTCGCGGCTGCCTCGTGCTACAATCACGGCGGCTTGCCCCGCTAGAGCGGCAAGCGTATCATCGAGCATCTCGCTGAGTGCAGCTGTTCGTGCAAGGTTTGTTCCATGTCAGACATGACGATGACGCCCGCTCCCAAGGACTTTATCCACGAAATTGTCGATGAGCATAACCGGACCGGTCGTTTTGGCGGCCGCGTCCACACGCGTTTTCCGCCCGAGCCGAACGGGTACCTGCACATCGGTCACGCGAAGGCCATCGCCATCGACTTCGGCCTGGCGCGCGACTACGGTGGCAAATGCAACCTGCGCTTCGACGACACAAATCCGGTCAAGGAAGAAACCGAATTTGTCGACGCCATCATGGAGAGCATCCGATGGCTCGGCTGGGATTGGGAGGACCGGCTCTTTTTTGCGTCCGATTACTTCCAGCAGCTCTACGAGTGGGCGCAGGACTTGATTCGCAAGGGCAAGGCCTACGTGTGCGATCTGTCGCCCGACCAGGTGCGCGAGTATCGCGGCACGTTGACAGAACCGGGCAGGAACAGCCCCTGGCGTGACCGGCCGGTCGAGGAAAACCTTGATCTGTTTGCGCGCATGAAAGAGGGCGAGTTTCCCGACGGCGCTCGTACGTTGCGCGCCAAGATCGACATGGCCCACCCGAACTTCAACATGCGCGATCCGGTCATGTATCGCATTCTCCATGCAGAGCACCACCGTACAGGTAACGAATGGTGCATTTATCCGATGTACGATTGGGCGCACGGGCAGTCGGACTCTATCGAAGGCATTACGCATTCGCTGTGCGATGTCGGCTACGAAGATCATCGGCCGCTGTATGAGTGGTTCTGCAACGAACTGGGCATTTATCTACCGCAGCAGGTCGAGTTCGGCCGGTTTTCGTTAACCTACACGCTCCTGAGCAAGCGATACTTGCGCCGAATGGTCAATGAGGGCATGGTGAACGGATGGGATGACCCGCGAATGCCGACGCTGGTTGGACTGCGGCGGCGCGGGTACACTCCAGAGGCGATCAATGATTTGATGGAACGCACGGGCGTATCCAAATCCAACATCGTCGTTGAAATCCAGCTACTCGAGCATTGTGTTCGGGAGGACTTGAATCGTCGCTCGAAGCGCGTGATGGCCGTGCTGCGGCCGCTGAAGGTCGTGATCGAGAACTGGCCTGCTGGCAAGGTTGAGTGGGTGACGGCAATCAACAACCCCGAAGACGATAGCATGGGCACGCGAACCGTACCGTTCTCGGGTGAACTCTACATCGAACAGGATGACTACCGGGAGGACGCACCCAAAGGCTGGTTCAGGCTGGGGCCCGGTCGCGAGGTGCGGCTCAAGCACGGGTACTACATCAAGTGCCACCAGGCGATCAAGGATGAGGCAGGCAATGTGGTTGAACTGCGCTGCACCTATGATCCCGAATCGGGTGGCGGCACCACCCCGGACGGGCGGATCGTCAAGGGCACACTGCATTGGGTGTCCGCCAGTCATGCGGTAGACGCCCAGGTGCGCCTCTATGATTTTCTCTTCACCAAGGAAGATCCTAACGACGTTCCGGAGGGACTGGACTTCACCGCGAACATCAACACGAATTCATTGACCGTGCTGGATGGTTGCAAGGTGGAGCCGAGCCTTCGCGAAAGCAAGCCTGGGGACCGGTTCCAGTTTCTCCGTCAAGGCTATTTCTGCGCAGACCCCGACTCGACGCCGGAGTTGATGGTTTTTAATCGTACCGTGGGACTTAAGGACACCTGGGCGAAGGTGGAAAAAAGAAAGTAGTAAAGGAGCTACCATGAAGGGCAACACAGAGATCATCGCAACACTCAACATCCTGCTCGCCGACGAGCTCACCGCTATCAATCAGTACATTGTGCATTCCGAGATGTGCGCAGACTGGGGATACGGTGAACTGCACGAGGCGATTGAAAAGCGGGCGATCACCGAGATGGGCCATGCGGAGAAGCTGATTGGCCGCGTCCTGTTCCTTGAGGGCAAACCGGTCGTCAGCGAACTCAATGCGATCCATATCGGTGGTGCAGTCCCGGAGCAGTTCAAGCATGACCTGGCTGCGGAACTGGGCGCTGTGAGCCTGTACAACAAGGGCATCCGGCAGGCTGTCGAGGTGGGTGATAACGGCACCCGGCTACTACTCGAGAGCATCCTGGCGGATGAAGAAGAGCATGTCGACTGGCTGGAGGCCCGTCTGGAGCAAATCGAGCAGATGGGCATCCAGAATTACCTGGTCGAACAATCGGATTGATGCCGCAGTAAGGAGGGCCGGGCATTTTTCGCCCGGCCCTCGCTTTTTAAGCGGACAACAGCCGTCCCTCCAACCGCTGCACCCACCCCATGTGTTCGTTCAGTGCCACACCCAGGCGTCCGGGATCGTGCCCGTATCCCAGGCGCCGGGCCAGGAAGCCGAACTCCTCGCTTTCAGGAGGCGGGACAGTCAGATCCTTGTTGTTTCCGCGCACCATCCGCAGCGCATTGATCAGGTTCTGAAGGAAGTTGAGCGCCTCGCTCAGTCGCGCCGCGTTCTCCGCCGAGACCGCCCCTACCTGTGCAAGCGCTTTGATGGCTTGTGCAGTGTTGGTGTTGCGCACATCCGGATGGCGGTGACCGTGCGTGATCTGAAGGCCCTGAACGATGTACTCCAGGTCGACGATGCCGCCCTTGCTGAACTTCGCGTTGATGCGGCCGGCCTCCACAAGATGGCGCAATTGGCGCTCGCGCATCGCGCGCATCGCTGCCACATCGAAAGGCTCCCCCCGATAGAGGAAAGCATCACGCAGAGCCTCCAGGTCCTGGCCGAGCCCGGCATCACCCGAAATGGGACGTAATTTCACCAGTGCCTGCCGCTCGTAGGGCCAGGCGGGACCTGAGGGTGAGAAGTAGCGGCGAAATGCGTCCAGAGACACAGCCAGGCTGCCTGCCTTTCCGTAGGGGCGCAGCTGCAGGTCGATCTGGAAGATGCCTTCGCGACGTGCCCGAATCGCGCGCGTCACTTCCACGACCAGTTTCTCGAAGAATTCGGGCGATGGGATGGTGCGCGGACCAGTTGTCTCGCCCGATCCGTCAAACACGAACATCAGCTCGATGTCCGAGGCGAACCCTAACTCGCGACCGCCGCATTTGCCCAGGGCTGCCAGAACGAAGCGTGCGGGACGACCCTCCTGGTCTTCCGGAGTACCGTGCAGAGCGACCAGGCCGCGCCGGGCCTGTTCGCATGCCGCTGCAAGGACGACCTCCGCCAGATCTGTCAGCTCTGCGGAAAAACCCGTGTAGCTCTCCACCTGGCCCAGGATATGCCGCATATCGATGCGAAACATCTCGCGGTCTTTGAACTCATTCAGCTGATCTTGCCAGGCAGGCCCGCGCAACACGGCTTCAAGCTCAGAAGCCAACTCCTGCCGGCTTCTGGCTCTTTGCAGCGACTCCACATCCCGCACGACCGGGAAGAGATTCTCATACTGCATGCGCAGAAAATCATCCCACAGGAACTCGGATACGCCCAGCAGACGGGCCAGCGCGTAGAGGACCTCCGGACGTTCCAGCGAGGCGAGCTCGTCAGGCCACGATGGGCGGCCAAAGAGCTCCCCCAGGTATTCGTGAAAGTGAAGCAGGGCCGATTCCGGGTTGGGCGATCGCGGGAGCAGGTGGGTGAAGTGCTTGATCAGAACGGTGGCCGAGCGCAGTTCGCGCTGGCGCGCATCGGCCTTGATCTTGTCCCCGTTGGCATCGGTCACGAAGAGCGTATCGCGCACGCGGCTCCCTGTCGAGATAACGAAGACCTGCGCAATGTGCACTCCCGAGAGTGCAAGCGCGTTCGTGAACTCATACAGAAAGCCGGGCGTGTCTGGCGCACTGATCTGCAAGACTGTGTACCGGTCGGACGCCTCGTTATCGATCTCGATGTCGATCGGTGGCAGCGTTGGCGCCTCAGGCTCGCGCAAGCGCAGCGCCGCTGCAACGCGTTTGGCCAGCTCACCCTGGGCCGACCGTGGTTGGCCCTGTTGCAGGTGCCGGATCAGTTTGAGCAGATCCGAAGCATAGTCGTGCCACACAAGTGCACCGGGTGCAGCACCGACCGGCTCGACGGTGAACACGTCGACGATCTTGCGGTGGCCAAGTGTCTCGGTGGTCTGTTCATAGGTATAGACATAACCATCAACGATGGTGAACCCATAAGCGAACATCAGCCCGCAGATCAGGGACAATTCACCCAGGTAATCATATCCGACGATCGTCACCCGCGTCCTCCCCCGATCGAGAGGGGTCGCATCCACTATGACCGGGTGCTCCTGGTCCAGGCGCGCGGCCATGACTGCGTGGCGCTCGATCTCGATGGGGTCAAAGGTGGCGGCATAGGAGGGGACCAGGCGGGCCATATGCTGCCGGGCGGCAGCTGAGGGCGCGTCTTTGTGTTCCAGCATCGTCGCTATACCTCCTGCGCTCAGGCCTTCGCCGGTGAGGGCCTCACCCATGAGGGCCTCACCCATGAGGGCCTCACCTGTGAGGGCCGCAAAGCTGTGAGATGGTTCGGAGTCGGACTGGTTGACGCTGGCCAGGTGGCGCAAATAGACGGCGCGTACTGCTGACGCGTGCTGTTCATATCGGGCGACAAACTCCGAGGCCGCGTTGGGACCCGCATAGCCCAGGCGCCTTGCCAGGTAGCGCAGATCGGCTGGGTTTGCGGGCAGTGTGTGGGTCTGGCGGTATTCGAGCAACTGCAAATAGTGCTCCACGGTGCGCAGAAAAGTGTAGCCCTCTGTGAGGATGCGATGCTCCCCGAGTGTGAGCAATCTTCGTTCTGCCAGCCGGTTCATCGCCTCTAAGGTGTTGCCGGTGCGCAACTCTTCGTCCCGGGTACCATGCGCCAGCTGGAGATACTGAACGACGAATTCTGCGTCACGGATGGAGCCTTCACCCAGCTTTACCTCGCCCCAGGTGCGTCCTGCCTGCCGCAGATAGGACTCGGTCTGCTGCTTCATTGCGTGCACTTCTAGTCGCACGGCCTCTGCGCCTGAAGCAAAGAGAAGCGGCTCAACTTGACTCAAGAATGCGTGCCCGAGACCCAAGTCACCGGCCGCGGGTCGCCCGCGCAGCAGGGCTTGTTTCTCCCATAAACGGGCGTTTTCCCGGAGATATCGCAGGTAACCGGCCACAGTTGGCGTCAATGGCCCCACCCGGCCCCAGGGTCGCAGGCGCATATCGACGCGATAGAGAAAGCCTTCGCCGGTGGGCTCGCATAACGCTTTGATCAGTCGCTCTCCCAACTTGTGCCACTTTTCGGTCTGATCGTCCCCATTCCCCTGGCATAGGAAGAGCAGGTCGATATCGGAGCTGTAGTTCAGCTCGTCCCCGCCTAGCTTCCCCATGGCCACTACTACGAAGCCGTCCGGAGAGATGTCAAGCTGCCCAGCGACGATCTCGAGCGCGGTTTGGATCACGCTGTCGGCCAGACGTGACAGCTGCCTGGTCACCGATCCCAACTCGATCAGGCCGGCCAGGTCTGCCGCGCCGATCCGCAGCATTTCACGTTGCTCGTATCGCCTGAGAGCATCGAGCGCAGCGGCGTCACCGTCTTTGCCTATTAGCCACGGGTCCGTTGTGTTGCGCGCTTCTGCGCGTAGCCAGCCAGCAGACTTTATTTGTGCGAGGCCGCCATGTTGGGAGAGCAGCGCAACATACCCGGGATTTCGGAGGAGGATTTCGGTGAGATACTGTGAGCTGGACAGCAGGGCGATGAGTGTCTGAAGTGTGTGTATATCGTCGGTCAGGTTTCGAAGGAGCTCGGATGGGTCGTCGACGGCGGAGAGCAGCCTGTCGAGATTAACTCGCGCGCGTTGGGGACTGGGAGCCCGCGCGAGCGCGCTTTCGATCACGGAATCGCGGTCGTTCACGAAGGCATCTACCCATCCTTGCGTCTCCGACCCTAGAGCCATTTCACGGTTCGCCCTGCGCGGAGGCTTCAATCCCCAGCGTCTGCCCGCAGCCGGGGCAGAATCTATCCTCAGCGAGATGGGGATGGCCACAAGCCTGACACGCAAAGGCGGCAGTCGCCTGGCGTGCAGGCGCGTCAGGCAGCGGGACGCCGCAGCCACCACAGAATCGATCTTCCGGCGCGGAGGGATTGCCGCACTTAGGACAAGTCCGGGCACCACCCTCCTCGCTGCGGCCGGTCATTCCCGCGCGCGACAGGGCCTGCTTCCGCGTGTCAATCGCCTTTTCCACAACACCCTCGAGGCTGCTATCGGCTTCTTGCTCCCATTCGTCAAGTGCTCGCAAACATGCGGCGGCGTTGCGTTTCAGATGCGCCTCAAACGCGATGAAGTCCTCGTCGGTGATCTTGCCGACTCGGTGATCGAAGCTCAACTCGCGCAAGGCCTGAAACGCCGCGTCCCGGTCTGCCATCAAATCGTCGAGTCGCTCTTGCTCAAGGGTGAGGGGGGGTGGCGCGGACACACGCCTGGCGTGTTGCAGGATGGGCAGCGCGACCAGGTAAAACGCGCCGCCGATGAGGATCGCGGCCAAGATTATAAAGACCATCGGATTCATTCAGACACTCATACCGGTTGTGCGCCTTCAGGTACGCGTCGGATTGCTTCAACGACAACAGCCTGGCGTCGTGGCCACGCAGAGATCAGCACGCCCAGCATCCTGATCAGGCCACCGATCCACA
>CAYLZG010000003.1:54889-64564 GCA_964387985.1 uncultured Anaerolineales bacterium
GGTCTCACCTCCGTTGCCCCAGCCGGCAAGCACCACGTAGACATCCTCGAGGAGGCCGGGCCGCAGTCCCACCTCGGACATTGGCTGCTCCTGGTTCTTATTGTAGATCAGTTTCTTGGGTGTGATGGTGCCGATACTGCGCCCGTCGCGGGAGATGGCCATCGGCGAGGTGAACTCCGTGTAGTTTGGGCCGCGCGCCGCGTCCAGCTGGCTGTATGTCAGCGTGTAGTTTGCCACTGTGATGGTTTCGCCTGGACGCAGGTTCGCTTCCCCTTCGCTCTGGTAGAATTCGTTGCCGATGATGCCGAGCGCAATCAGCAGCACACCGATGTGGACGATGTACCCACCATAGCGCCGGCCATTCCGGCGGATCAGGTTGATCAGCGCCTGGGGCAGCGGTTCATGTGTCGTGTGCATGCGGGCCCGGACACCACGTACATACTCCTGAACGATGCCGGTGAACACAAAGGCCAGGATCGCGATGCCGACGAAGCCTGCCGTAGAACGATTCCCTAACAGGAACAGAACTGGCACCGTGACCAGACCGGCAATGATCGGAAGGATGAAATTACGGCGCAGGGTCTCGGGCCCTGAACGGCGCCATGCAAGCAGCGGGGCGACACCCATCAGAATCAACAGGGCGACGAAGATCGGACCGTTCACTCGCATGAAATAGGGCGCATTCAGCGATATCTTGTCGCCCGTGACCAGTTCCGAGATTGTTGGGAAGATGGTTCCCAGGAACGTGGCTGCCATGATCAGGACGAAGACGACGTTCTGCGTCAGAAAGCTCGTCTCGCGAGAGAGCACCGCATCCAGGCTGTTCTCGCTCTTTAGCTGTGGCAGCCGCCACGCCAGCAGGCCGATAAAAGCCAGCGATGTCACAATGATGAACGCTGCGAACATGGGCCCCACGGCAGAGAGCGCAAAGGAGTGGACGGATTGAACGACGCCCGACCGGGTGAGGAACGTCCCGATCAACGTGAGTTCCCACGTCAGCCCGATGAGCACCATGTTCCAGACTTTCAGCATGCCCCGACGCTCCTGGATCATGATACTGTGAATGAACGCGGTTGCTGTCAACCAGGGCAGGAACGAAGCATTTTCCACCGGATCCCACGCCCAGTAGCCGCCCCATCCCAATTCGATGTAAGCCCATTGCGAACCGAGCAGGATGCCCAGTGTGAGGAAAGCCCACGGGGCAAGCGCCCACTTACGGATGAGCCTGATCCAGGTGTTGCTGAGCTGGCCTGTGATCAGTGCGGCCACTGCGAAGGCAAAGGGCACCGTCATGCCAACGAATCCGAGGTACAGCGCCACGGGATGGATGATCATCCAGTAGTTTTGCAGCTGGGGATTCAGGCCCTGGCCATCCGACGGAATGAGAGCAGTCGTGCCTGCAGGCTGAAAGACAGCCGTCACGATCTGTCCAGTACGATCCTGCCACAGCCGGCTGAACGGATTCTCTGCGAACAGCAGCAGGCTCATGAAGAAGCCGATGTACAGCAGCAGGACTGCGTTCACCCAGGGCTTGAGGCTGGCTTGCTCCTTGCGGAAGAACCAGGTGGCAGACACGGCCATGATCGAGGCGAGAAGACTCCAGAAAAGGAGCGAGCCTGCCTGTCCTCCCCAGAGCGCCGAAATCTTGTAGAGGGTCGGCAGTGCGCGCTCGCTGTGGGTGGCCACAAACTCGACCTGAAACTCATTGGTCAGCAGCGCGCGCCACATGAGCAGGGCTGCGATCAGCACCAGGCCGCTAACGACGTAGACCGCATTCCGTCCGCTGGCAATCAGCTCGAGCCGGTTATTCCGGGCACCCAATATGGACACCGCGATGCCGTAGATTGACACCATGAACGCCAGCACAAGGGCGATGTATCCGAGATCAGTCATGATCGTAACACTCCAGCAAGTACGGGGACATCCGGCACGGCGCCCCTAAGGCATGATCTCCGCGATCCGCTGTTCGAGTTCTGCTTCGCCGAGCGGGCCCACCTTGCGGCAGCCGACGATGTTACCCTGCGGATCGATGAAGAAGGTTTCGGGCACGCCTCGGATGGTATAGCGTTTCGAGATCTTGCTGGCGAGATCCGGCCCGTTCGGATAGGAGATGTCGAACTTCTCCAGATAACGCTTCGCCGCGGGATCCTGGTCCAGGTAATCCACGCCGACAAACATGATGCCCTGGTCCTTATACTTTCGCCATGCAGCTTCAAGTGCAGCAGCCTCTTCTTCGCAGGGCTTGCACCAGCTTGCCCAGAAGTTGAGGACGACACCCTTGCCGCGCAGGTCGGCCAGGCTGAGCGTGTCGCTTGCCCATGGAGCCTGGTATTCAGCGAAGAGTGAGAGACTCAGGTCAGGCGCGGGCTCATCGCAGAGCGCCTTTTGCGGCGGCTTGATCAGCATCACCGCAAGCAGGCCGCCCAGGAAGAGCACGCCAATGCCCATGACAATTGCGAAGGCAGGCACTCTGCGCGCAGCAGTGGGAGATGTGTCTTCGGTGGTCATTCTTGCTCTGTCATTCCATCCCGCGTAACTCTTTGTCGACGCGTTTCATATAGTCGTCCGTTTCCTCGCCAGCTTGCCCGCGCGCGCCAGATCCGGAGGCAGGTGAGGCTGCAATCAAGGTGCGTCGCTTGCGCCACGTCATCACCAGGTATGCCATCCACCCAAGGCCAACGATGGCAGCCAGGATCGGGAAGAGCCAGGCAATCAGGTTGAAACCCTCGCGTGACGGTTGGCCGAGCACAACATCGCCGTATTGCGTGACGAAATAGGCTTTGATCGAATCCGTACTCTCGCCGGCCTCCAGCTTGTCAGCGATGACTTCCTTCATCTGTATGCACGCCTGAAGCTCGCAGTTATCGAGCCGGACGCCGTTGCACAACGGGCACCACAACTCGCGAGCCACTGCATTTATTTCGTTTGGCGTTGGCGTCTGCGCGAGTGCCGGTGCTGACCACACCAGCAACGCGACCACGACTAAGGCCAACCGCGCCATGTAGCGCATTCACAACCTCCTGATCCGCATCCCACAAGGGATCTCGTTCGCGCTCCGGCCGCCTATGATCGCCGCGATGTTCCGCACTGGGAGCAGAACCGGTCTTCAGCGCGTAATGGGTGCCCGCAGTTAGTGCAATATGCCGCCATTTGCTGCGCGGCAGATGTCGCAGGCGGCACGCCCGGCCGGGCACTTGCAGGCGCTTTTTTGCTGGCGCCAGCTGTGCGTTCGGATTCTGCAAACGACGGCCTTACGTGGCGCCGTTGCGACAGAATCCAATATGTCAGGCTTCCGGCCAGCAGCACAATGCCCAGGCCAATGAGCAGCCAGGGCAGCCACGGTGCTGAGCCGGCAGTGGTGGCCGTCTGAGTTGCGTTGCTCTGCACCGGTGAATCGGTCGTGGTCACGGCCAGCTGCGGAGCCGTCAATCCGGTGTCCGGCTTCGTGTACTTCAATTCAAGGCCGACGGTTTCACCGGCCGCAACGTTCTGGCGATTCAAGGTGTGGTAGGTCAGGCCATCACTGCCCTGTTGGGAATCCTCAGCCGCTGGCGTAAGGGCAAAGCCGATAGCGCGCGCCGGCTGCTGAACAGTGATGGTGAGCGACTTGATTGAATAGGGGCTGTCGAGCGTATACGATAGTGTGCGCTCATCGCCCGACGGCGGACGATCCAGATAGAACTCGAAATGGAAGTCGGCCGCGGGCAACTCATAAGTCAACTGGCCGTCCTTTATCTCGAAGGGCCGGTTGATGAGCGTGCCGGCCTCATCTTTGAAGGTGGCCTGCACGTTGCGGGCGCCAGATGGGATCGGAAACGCCACCTGGAGGGGAACCGTAGTTCCCGATTCGAAGCTGCCCGCATAAATCACCAGGAGCCCAGGATCGTCATACTCGGGCCACAGGCGCAGTTCCGCCTGTTGGATGACGAGTGGATTTTGAGCACCAGCCGGCAGAGCCGGGGCGATCGCCAGCAACAGGATCACAGTGATGACGAGTGCTGCCGCGCCGGTTGAAACCTTCTGCATCATAAAAGGAAACCGCTCCTCTGTCAGTCGCACGCAAACCAGCATTATATCATAATCGATTTCGCATGCAAGACGAGACTCATTTGTCTTAAAAGTCACTTTGAATTAAGCTTAAAGAAACAGCATTTCGTTACAGGGGCGCGTCCTTTCTTGACTTTTTGCGTCATAACATTAACATAAAAGCAAGTATTATTTTGTGGTTAGTCAGCCGTCACGAGAGGAGTGATAGATGCATCGCGGAATCATCGGAACCGGTACTCTCAGCATTCGGCGGGCGAGGAGGGCAATACGGCTGGCGTTCGTCTTGCTGGCTCTGCTCTTGATCGGAGGCGCGTTCGCCCCTCAGGCCTTTGCCGCCCCGCCTCAGGATCAGGCTTCCTATGTAGTAAGTCCTGGGGATACGCTCACCGCAATCGCTGCCCGCTACGGCGTCTCGACCAGCGCGCTCGCACGGGCCAACGGCATCAGCAACCCCAACCGTATCTACGTTGGTCAGAAACTGGTGATCCCCGGCGCCAGCAATGCCGGCTCCTCGCCCGCTGCGCCAAAACCGCCCAGCCAGGCGCCCGCAACCGGCACATATATCGTTCAGGCCGGCGACACCCTCTCCAAGATCGCTGCGCGCTACGGCACGACCGTACAGAAGCTGATGTCCCTGAATGGGCTGACCAATCCGAATCTGATCTGGGTGGGCCAGCGGCTCAAGGTGACTGGAACGGCCAGTGGCACGGCGGTCAAGCCCTCTGTTTCGGGCCCGGTCGCCGACCGTTGGATCGACATCAACTTAAGCCGCCAACGGTTGACGGCCTACCAGGGCAACACCGCTGTGTTCTCTTCGCTGATCAGTGGAGGCTTGCCGAATACTCCAACAGTGGTCGGCCGCTTCAAGATCTACACTAAGTTGCGCGCGACGCGCATGCGCGGCCCGGGCTATGACCTGCCTGGGGTTCCCTATACCATGTATTTCTACAGGGGTTACGCGATTCACGGCACGTACTGGCACAGTAACTTCGGCCGTCCCATGAGCCACGGCTGTGTGAACATGCGCACCCAGGATGCCGCATGGTTGTACAGCTGGGCAGTGGTTGGAACGCCCGTCGTAACTCACTGGTAATATCCTAGCAGAGCCGCTTCTTGGCCATCGATACAGAGTGCGGAGGCATTCGCCAGCACGGCGAATACCTCCGCACTTTTCTGTCCCGGGCCGGACGACCAGATGCGGCCGGAAGTCCCGGTATCGGAGGGGTTTGTCACCAGGATCACCTGTCATATGTTGTCTCAAGGCTTGCATTTGTTCACTCCTTGCATTATTCTTGATCAGAACTTATTCCAGGGTAGGGGTGGGCAATGACTGATTTCTTCGCTGGCACATACTACGGCAATACCGTCAGCCAATGGCTCACGACTTTTCTGCTCATTCTCGGCGCGGTGATCCTCGGACGCATCCTCTACTGGATGCTTTCGCGGGGACTGAAAGCCTTCGCACGGCGCAGCAAGATCCGGCTGGACGAAATCTTGATCGACACCATGGAAGAACCGGTGGTCGTGCTGTTGATCCTTTTCGGCGCGCGCACCGCGCTCCGCCGGCTGGTTCTGAGCGATGCTTTGGTGGCTGTGATCGACGGGGCGCTCGGTCTTATCTACGCTTTGGTGGCTGCCTGGCTTATCACACGGCTGTATGATGCCATCCACCGGCACTATCTGGCGCCTCTGGCATCGAAGACGAGTGGCGCCTTTGATGACCAGATCCTGCCGCTCATCCGCAGAGGCTTGCGCATCATCGTCTGGGTGCTTGCGATCATCATTGGCTTGAATAACGCGGGCTACGATGTAGGCACGGTGCTGGCAGGATTGGGGATAGGCGGCCTGGCCTTTGCACTGGCCGCACAGGACACGGTCTCGAACATCTTCGGTGGCATCACGATCTTTGCTCAGAAACCATTCCTCATCGGCGACCTCATCGAGTTTGAGGGCAAACAATACATCGTCAAAGAGATCGGCTGGCGCGCCACTACGGCTGAAGATTGGAATACCGGATTCCGCGTGACGATCCCGAACTCGAAGTTCACCGGCGGCATTATTGCCAATGTGTCTTCTGAGCGGGGCTACTGGTGGGTCTATACGCTGCGACTTGCACCGGATACGACGGCGGCGAGGATGGAACAGGCACTGCAGGACATACGCGATTCGGTCTGCTGTCACCCAGGCATCGACAATCACAAGGTGCGATTCGAGGCGATCGGCAACTATGCCATGGAAGTGCTGGTGTTATTCCATGTTAAGTCTTTCGACGACCGCTGGCAGGTCATCACCGATGCCAACCTCGATCTGCTGCGGCGGTTCGAATCTCACGGCATCCGGCTGGCTGCGCCCATCCATGTAAACGTGCTTCCCCCAACAAACGGCTCGGGGATGCACCATGAGCAGATCATTACCGGTTGAAGGCGCGTCCTCGCGCCGTGCGCTGGGCTTCATCGAGCAGGCGCGCCAGGCCGTCGCGCAGCTTCACCTTCGGCTTATAACCCAGCAGTCGTCGTGCGACCTCAAGGTCGGCGACGAGTCGCGGCAGACCACCGCCGAGCTTCGGATTGTGTATCACGTCGGGGCGTAGGCGCGTGATGTCCGACAGCGTGCGCACCAGCTCGTCGAGGCTGGTTTCCTCACCAGATCCGACATTGATGACCATCCCGTCGACGTTGGTCGCATCAGATGCCGCAATCAGCATATCGACTACATCGTCGATATACACGAAGTCACGTGTCTGCCGTCCATCGCCATGGATGACGAGGGATGCCCCTGACTGAAGACATCTCACGAAGTGTGGGACGACCGGCGCATGAACCGGCGGCACCCGCTGGCCTGGCCCATAGGCATTAAAGATGCGTAGCGCTACAGTAGTAATCTTGTACAGCTCGCCGAGCGCAAAGATGTAGTGCTCTGCAGCCAGCTTGCTGACCGCATAAGGGGCTTGCGGATGGGGCCAGGCTGATTCGGGCACCGGCTGGCGCGGCTGCGGCCCGTAGACCGTCGCTGAGGAGGCGAAAACCACGCGTTTTACGCCGGCATCACGTATCGCTTCAGCAAGGCTCACCGATCCACCGACATTGACGTCGTTGTATTCGCGCGGATAGAGCACCGACTCGGGCACGGCCACACGCGCGGCCAGGTGAAACACACAGTCCACCTTCTGCAGCAGGGTCCAGAGCTTCGGCCGATCCCGCACGTCGCCACGGGTGAACGCTACTTGCGGATGAAGCCCGCTAGGGTCGCCAGCGCTCAGATCGTCCAGGACCCGGACATCATGGCCTTCGAGTACAAGCCGGTTGGCGAGGGCCGTGCCGATGAAGCCGGCACCCCCGGTGACCAGACACCGCATTCACTGCTCCCTTTTGTTTCATCTCGGTAGCGCCAGTATAACATAGCTCATGCGGCGGGGGGAACTACTGCCATCATGTATTGCAGGCTGCCAGAAAGAGGAGAAACGCGCGTCGCACCGCGCTCAGGGGGATTTTGACTGAACGTTTGTTGCTCGCCGTGTACGACGGTATAATGGCGTCGTTCCTGACACCGCCATTTTTCACGGAGTATCGTTATCATGCTGAAATCTACGAATTGCGGGGATCTGCGACTCGAGAACGCTGGCCAAACCGTTACGCTGGCCGGCTGGGTGCACCGCAGACGCGATCATGGTGCGCTGATCTTTCTGGATCTGCGCGACCGTTCCGGCATTGTGCAGATCACTTGCGATCGGGAAGCCACCCCTGTCGCGCATGAAGTGCTCATGGGCATACGCTCGGAGTATGTGATTCAGATCACCGGTCAGGTCAAGCCGCGGCCAGAGGGACTGACCAATCCGAACATGGACACGGGCGAGGTCGAGGTCGTGGCAAGCGTGGCCCAGGTTCTCAATGAGGCAAAGACTCCCCCGTTCTACATCAACGAGGATGTCGAAATCGATGAGGCTTTGCGGCTCAAGTATCGCTATCTGGACCTACGGCGTCCTGCCATGCAGAAGAGCATCATACTGCGCCACAATGTCGTGAGCCTTATTCGAAGCTTTCTGAGCAACCGTGGCTTCCTCGAGATCGAAACACCGATGCTCATCAAGACAACGCCTGAGGGTGCGCGCGATTACGTGGTCCCCTCGCGCGTTCACCCGGGCAACTTCTATGCGTTGCCCCAGTCGCCGCAGCAGCTCAAGCAACTGCTTATGGTCGCGGGCTACGAGAAATACTTCCAGATCGCGCGCTGTTTCCGGGATGAGGATCTGCGAGCCGATCGCCAGCCTGAGTTTACGCAGCTCGATATGGAGCTGAGCTTCATCGAGCGCGACGACATCATTGCCTTGATCAGCGAGCTTTATGCGGAGATCATCGAGCGTTTCGGCTCCAAGCCCGTCCTGGAAAAGCCCTTTCCTGTCCTGACCTACCAGGAGGCGATGGACAGGTACGGATCCGACAAGCCGGATCTGCGTTTCGGCATGGAGCACGTGGACCTGACTGACCTGGTGGCGGACAGTCCCTTCGGTGTCTTCTCGGGCGCGGTGGCGTCCGGCGGCAAGGTCAAGGGCATCGTGGCGCCCGCCTGTGCCGGGTATAGCCGCAAGGAACTCGACGATCTGGCCGACCTGGCCAGGCGTGCGGGCGCAAAAGGGCTGGTGCACATTGCTTACCGCGATGATGGCCCCAAATCGTCTGCGGCGAAGTTCCTGACCGAGGCGGACTTCGGTGCATTGCGTGAGCGATTGGGCGCGCAGACCGGTGACCTGGCCTTGATTGTAGCTGACGCAGATCCACTGGTAGTCGCCAGGAGCCTGGGCGACCTGCGAGTGACGCTGGGACGCCGGCTGGGCCTGGCGCGCAAAGACGCGCATGCGCTCTGCTGGGTGGTTGAATTTCCACTGCTTGAGTGGAACGCCGAGGAGATGCGCTGGACCGCCATGCATCACCCCTTCACTTCGGCCATGGATGAAGACTGGGATTTGCTCGATACTGGTCCCGGCAAGGGCCGCGCGAAGGCCTACGACATCGTCATGGATGGTTGGGAAGTCGGCGGGGGTTCGATCCGGATCCACCAACGTCATCGCCAGTCTCAGATGTTCAAGGCTCTCGGAATCGGACCTGAGGAGGCCGAGGAGAAGTTCGGCCACTTGCTGGAAGCGTTCGAATATGGCGCCCCGCCGCATGGCGGCATTGCCACCGGAATCGACCGCACCGTGGCAATTCTTGCGGGTACCTCGTCGATTCGTGAGGTCATCGCTTTTCCGAAGACGGCATCTGCCACGGATCTGATGTTCCGCTCGCCGTCAACCATTTCGGAGCGGCAGCTCCAGGAACTGCATCTGGCGATCAAGGAGTGAGCCCGATCTGTTTTGATCCCGATGCCATGTTTTGCGTTTTGCGCGTTTGTCAGGGCTATGGTAGCATCATCTCACAGTGCCCTGCGGTGCTCGTGATGTTCCGTAGACGTTTTGAGCCAACATGATAACTAAGGGAGCTGGCTTCGGGTGGCGATGCAATAGCCCCCCATGCGGCGCAAGCTGCGTGGGCAGGGCAAAGCTGAACCGGCGATAAGGCCCCCACCTGCGCAAGCAGGTTCAAAACCAGCGAACACACGGCGCAGCGGGGAACCTGCAAGACGAAAGGGCCG
>CAYLZG010000003.1:64605-83752 GCA_964387985.1 uncultured Anaerolineales bacterium
ATGCTTGCATCCGGCGGCCTTATTGTGATTGCCGCTCCAAAATGCCCTTGACACGGCGATTTGCGCTGTGCTATTCTTGCGGCGTAACCCAACAAAGGGGGAGCCTGACAGCCTGTGCCTCTCAAACGCGACCGGATTTCAGACGGCGTATATGTCTTCACTAGTGGCCTCTATGCGGAAGTCACCGCGACCGTCATCTTGACCGATGAGGGGGCTATCCTCGTGGATACCCTGCCCTTTCCACAGGAGACGCGGCAGATTCGCGACTTCGTAACCCAGCGCCGAACTAAGATTGACTATGTCATAAACACCCACTCGCACGCGGATCACATTTACGGAACCTATCTCTTTCCCGAAGCAGTGGTCATCGCACATTATCAATGTCGCCGGCTCATGGAGCGGCACGCTGAAGCAGCCTTGCAGCAGGCTAAGGAGCAGACCCCTGCATTGGCCGAAGTGCGGATCCGCTATCCCGAGCTGTTGTTCAACGAGGGCATGACACTGCGTTTCGGTGGCAAGACGGTGGAACTGCGCTATGCGCCAGGCCATAGCAAAGACGTGATCACGGTTCACGTCGTTGAAGATCGTCTGCTGGTGGCAAGCGATGCGGTCATGCCGGTGCCGTATGTCGTCGGCGGTGACCTGGACGACATGATCCGTTCGCTGCAGACGATGAAGGGGCTGAGCCTAGAAAACCTGGTGCAGGGCCACGGCGAGGTGTTGCTGCGCGGCGAGATCGAAGAGACGCTGGAAGCAGGGATCCACTACCTGCGAATGGTTGACCGGCTGGTTCGCGAGCGCATCGCGCGCGGCGTCGCCCGTAATAACATCCTGGACATCACCATCGAAGAATGTGGCCTGTCGCGAATACCCCTGGGCGGCCTCGTCCAGAAGCTTCATCAGGCCAATCTTCTAACCCTCTACGACGCGTACCGGTCGGAGATTAAGCCCCGAAAGGCTGCCGCGGCTGTTTAGCGCCTCCCCAGTCAGGGAGTAATCCGGATCTGAGCCACGCGCACCGTCTTTGCGTCCTCGGACTCGATCAACACAGTGCTGGTCCCTGCCTTGAGATCCATCGGGATTGAAATGGGATTGCCGGAGATGTCGGCAATCGTCGCGACGTCGCCAGGCGCAAGCATCACGTCAAGGGTTGCCTTACCCTCCCGATCCGCCACCACCAGCAAAGTCGCCTCTCGGGTGAAGCTGCGCGTTCCGGTGACGCTATCGAACGATCCCCAGCCTTCACCTAACATAACGTACGGATCGTGCACGCCCTTGTCGCTGACTTCATACACGGTAAGGCGGGTGTCCTCGAATGCTGGCGTCTGGCCGCTGAAGATCTCTGCAGCTGCTTCCTCGGTGTATTCGCGCTCCGCGCCTCCGGGCATTTTGTAGCGATCCAGCACGACCCAGCGCACGTCCAAGCCGGCCAGCACCTGCTGCCCCTGCTTACGTAGGTCCAGGTCAATGATATCCGGTCCGAGATGGCGGAAATGCTGGAGCACAGGTGCACGATGGACCAGGGTTCGGGGATCATCCCGGCTGATGTAAGCGACAGTCAGTGCCTTACCATGCTCAGTTTGATACAACAAATATCCTGGCCGGTCCCAGTTCGCCGGCAGGTTGAGCACTGCGCCGGATCGGCTATCCTCGGCCAGCGCACCATACCACGAAGGCGTGTCAGGCGGGCTCATCGGGTAAGGGATCGGAAGAAACTCGAACAGCACCAACACCATGGAGACTGTGCCGACTAAAAGGCCTCGTGTGCGATTCTGCATGAGCGAGTTCAGCCCGCCTGCAGCCAGGACGCCGAGCGCCAGCATCAGGATTACGTCGAGCCGGCTGATCGATCGCATGATGTTGATGAAGGGCAATCTGGCAATGGCTGCATAGGGCAGCGCGATCTCGGCGCCGCCCGGCCATAGAACTGGCTGCCCTCCGATATGAAGGACGGGACCAAGCGAGAGGATGAAGAAAGCCAGTGCCGCGCCCAGCCACAGGCCTTTCATGCCGCGCCGCCATTGCGAGAACAACCCGATGACGGCCAGCCCGAGGACCGTAAATCCCGCGAACACTGTGTATTCGGATATCGTCGAGGTGAAGCGCTCGCCCTGTGTCCTTGCCCATTCTCCCCACAAAGGATGAAACCCCTGGGGCGTGACAAATGCAAGCAGATCGGCTGACAACTGGCGGCTTTGGGCCGCATCCGGGACCATGTAGGAGGCTTGCCATGCTTCCCGCACCATCGGAATCAGCAGCGGGCTGAGTGCCACCGCGGCTGTGATCCCTGCCGCTGCAAGGGCTGTCAAGCCGCGGCCGAGCGCGTTCCGGTGGGTCGCTCGCAAGCTGCGAAGGCTGAACCAGGCCGCCGCCACTGCGGTGAAGAGGATGCAGTAGAAAGCATAGTACCAGTCGCAGAGCGCTACAAGGATCAGGAAGAGAGCGGCCAGCATCCCCTCCCGCGCGATGCGTCGCACGCCAGCACCTTCTGCGGCCCGGAGCGCTCTCACGACATAGAGCGCATAGAAGGGCAGCCACGCGAGCGCAATGAGCTGCATGTGGCCCAGCAGGTGGGCGAAGTGATAGGGTGAGAAGGTGAAGATGGCCCCCGCGAGAAACGCCGCAAGGCGGCTGCTGTTGGCTCCGATCACCTGCCGGGCAAGCAGATAGCCTCCCAGCCCGCCGGCCGTGAAGCTGAACACGACGACAGCGTTGTATTCGGGCAGCAGTCCAAAGGCGAGTTGCATCGGGAGAAAGGTAATCCCATTGAAGGCATTGAGTGTGTGGAAAAGCAGGCTCACCCCTGTGGGGTGGTAGAGCAGATCGGTGAACCACGGCCACGTGATGCGATCGACTAACGCAGTCTTGACCCACCACAGATTCCAGTAGTTCTGCCATCCATCGAAGGAGTCGCCTGGAATAGCCGATGAGAACTTCAGGACCAGCGGATAAGTCATGCCCGCGGTGAGGGCAAGGTATCCCAAGAGTGCCAGTAAGGCGGTGGCGCCCCCTTGCGACTCGCGTCGTGGTGTTTTCATCTGTCTCTTCATGCCGGAACACGGCGTCGCGGCTGTAAGGCAGCGCGAAGCACGTCCCGTTGGGTCTTCATGCCTCGAGGGCGCGCTCCAACGCTGCATCCGCGTTCGCTACCAGTCCTGCAACCCGGGCTTCTGCGTGGGCGCGGAATTCGGCATCGTTCAGGCCCTGGAGGTTGATTCTGACATCGTGGACCGCCCCCAGCGTAGCAGCGTGCGCCAGCAACGCAGCCACAACGGCATCGCCCGATGCATGTCTGTTGCCGTGCTCGCGCGCCTGGACGGCCAGGTTCAAGACCTGGATGCTCGCCTCAGCAGTCGCAAGCGGAATGTCGGTTGCGTGTCGCAGTGCTTCTTGGATAGCGCTCTGTCGCTGCTCAATCGCCTGCTGGTCTCTCTTCGGCAGGCCATAGGCGGACATCAGATCCTTGAAAGCGATCGTGTCCGCATCAACCAGAGCAAGCAACTGGTTCCGCAACCGCTCGGCCTGGTCGGAGACCATCTGCATCTCAACTTCGTGCTCGGCGTATGTCTTCCGGCCAATGGTGAGATGGGCCACCATCGCCGCCAGCGCCGCTCCCAGTCCGCCGGCCAGTGCGGCTGCAGAGCCGCCGCCGGGTGTTGGCTCGCCGGACGACAGCCGCTGAGTGTACTCCCGCAGGGTCAGTTCAATGAGTTGACCTGATGATCGCATGACGCCTCCCGATGAATTCACGCCATTATACGTGCCGCGCCCGGTGGGTGCAAAGCAATACGGTGCGCTAACAACTTGTTAACAAAAATGAAGCGCGCATCTAACAACGGTGGTCCATAAAATAGAAGGGACTGATGTATCCACCGTCAGGTGTGATAAAATGTCCTTTGCCGGGGTATGCAGGACGAGTCTGCAACTACGGCCCCTGAATCCGCAATCGTGTTCCGTTATCAGGAGGGTGTGCACGTGTATCGGGATAACTATGGCAGTGGCCGGTGGCAGATGGCCCACGAGACCATCTGGCGGCCGCCTACAGACGTTTATGAGACTGGCACTTCGGTAGTGGTGGTCATTGAGATCGCCGGACTTGGACCGAACGACTACGAGATACTGCTGCGCGGACGTACGTTGATTGTTGCTGGCGAACGTCGCGACGCTGCCGAGAAACTGGCGTACCAACAGATGGAGATCCATCACGGCAAGTTCCGCACCCAGGTGCATTTGCCGTGGGCTCTCGAGAGCTCCGGCCAGGACGCCACCTATGACAATGGATTCTTGAAGATCACGCTGCCCAAGGCTACGGCGCGACGCGTGCCTGTGCGCACGGCAGTCAGTGATCCGGATGAAGGTGAATGAAATGAGTGTGGGTGAACAGAGCGAAATCATGATCCCGGCCGAACTGCCGATTCTGCCGCTGCGCGGGGTAGTTGTCTACCCGATGATGTGGCTGCCCCTGACTATTGGTCAGGAGCGATCCATCCGATTGGTGGATGACGCACTCGTTGACAGTTCAGATCAGCGAATCATTGGCCTGGTTACTTCAAAGGCGCCCGATGTCGAGGAGCCCAACCCCGACCAGATCTATCAAGTCGGTACCGCGGCTATCGTCCATCGCATGTTGCGCGCGCCCGATGGCACCATCCGCCTGATCGTTCAGGGTATCGAACGTATTCACATCGATGAGTATCTGCAGGAGCAGCCTTACCTGCGCGCGCGGGTCTCGCAGGTCCCCGATGACGAGGGACCGCACGACCTCGAGCTGGAAGCCATGATGAGGGCGACGTTGGATCTATTCCGCCGCCTGGTTTCGCTCGTACCGCATATGCCGGAAGAGCTAGAAACCGCAGCGATGAACGCGACGAGCGCACGACAACTCGCCTACCTGGTTGCAGCCAGCACGCGTATGGAGCCCGAGCAGGCACAGGAAATCCTGGAAATAGACCAGGTCAGCGAGAAACTGGTCAAGCTCAACAGCATCCTGTCCAAGGAGTTGGAGGTGCTCGAGCTGGGCAAGAAGATCCAGTCGCAAGCCCAGGACGAAATGACCAAGATGCAGCGCGAGTACTTCTTGCGGGAGCAACTCAAAGCGATCCAGAAGGAGCTCGGTGAAGGTGATGAGCAGGAAGCTGAGATCCAGGATTATGAGCGACGCATCGGGGAGGTAGGAATGCCTCCGGAGGCCGAAAAGGAGGCTCGCCGCGAGCTGGATCGCATGCGCAAGATGCCTTCCCAGGCTGCCGAATATACGGTGATCAAGACCTACCTGGACTGGATGGTCAACCTGCCGTGGAGCCAGTCGACGCCTGACAACCTGGACATTGCCCACGCGCGCCAGGTGCTCGATGAGGATCACTACGGCCTGGAGGAGATCAAGGACCGCATCCTGGAGTTTCTGGCCGTGCGCAAGCTGCGTATGGAGCGTAAGGCCGAGGCTGCGGCGCAGGCCGAATCAGAAGGTGGCGCGCCGCCCGAGACCGCGCAGATCGATCATATCCGGCGTGAGCGTGAGGGTGTGATTCTCTGTTTCGTGGGTCCGCCTGGCACCGGCAAGACGTCGTTGGGCCAATCGATCGCTCGCGCGATGGGCCGCAAGTTCATCCGCATGGCGCTGGGCGGCGTGCGGGACGAGGCGGAAATCCGCGGCTTCCGGCGCACTTACATCGGCTCGATGCCCGGCCGCATCATACAGAATATCCGCCGTGCGGAGAGCCGAAACCCTGTGTTCATCCTCGATGAGGTTGACAAATTGGGTCGCGACTTCAGGGGTGATCCTTCCAGCGCACTGTTGGAGGTGCTCGATCCCGAGCAAAACAGCGACTTCCGCGATCACTATTTGGATGTGCCGTTCGACTTGAGCCAGGTCTTTTTCATCACCACTGCGAACTGGATGGAGACCATTCCGCAACCGCTGCTGGACCGCATGGAGATCATCCAGCTCTCGTCGTACACCGAGGAAGAGAAGGTAAAGATCGCCCACGGTTACCTCGTGCCGAGACAGGTCAGGGAAAACGGACTGCGCGCCGACGAGATCAGGTTCTCAGAAGATGCATTGCGTCGCATCGTGCGTGAGTACACCCGTGAAGCTGGCGTACGCAGCCTTGAGCGCCAGATCGGCCAGGTTGCACGAAAGGTGGCCACGCGTGTGGCAGAGAAGGGCCCACAAGTGGGTGCGGTGGAAATCACCGCTGACAAGATACCCGACTATCTTGGACGCCCGAAATTTCTCGAGGACGTGGCCGAGCGTGTTGAAACTCCGGGCGTAGCGACCGGACTGGCGTGGACCCCCGTGGGTGGCGACGTGCTGTTCCTGGAAGCAACACGCATGCCGGGCAGCAAGGGTTTCACGTTGACAGGCCAGCTGGGCGATGTGATGAAGGAATCCGCTCAAGCCGCGCTTTCCTGGGTTCGCAACAAGGCGAAGGACTATGATGTCGCCGAGGACTTCTTTACCAAGAGCGATATCCACCTGCACATTCCTGCAGGCGCGACGCCGAAGGACGGGCCGAGTGCAGGCGTGACGATGGCTACGGCGTTGGTGAGCTTGCTGACCGGACGCCCTGTCCGCAAGAACGTCGGTATGACCGGCGAGATCACCTTGCGGGGCCAGGTGTTGCCGATTGGCGGGGTGAAGGAGAAGGTGCTGGCTGCGCACCGGTATGGGTTGACGACGGTGATCCTTCCCAAGCGCAACGAGGGAGATCTCGAGGAGGTGCCCGAGGCCGTGCGCAAGCAGATGAACTTCGTCTTCGCCGAACGCGTGGAAGAGGTCATCGCTGCAGCGTTGACCGATCATCAGCCGGATACGGCTTCTGTGGAGCGGGCGGTTGCGGACATCTCGCAGCCCGCATCCGAACCGCAGCCGGCGGCCGAGGTGGCCGTCGTCCCAAGCTGATCTCTCATCCGGCGGACTTGACGGCTTCACAAACGGCGCGCATGTGCTTAACTTGACAGGCGCACCAAAAATCAACATAATATCGTACAGTACGGATTGTGCCGGCGTAGGGCTCGGTCTGGAGGACCGGGCCCTCTGTTTAAGAAAGGAGTGTTGAACTACACCTGTGCCCGAAAACAAGCGAATAAGAAGGAGCTTCCGGGCGCCCGAGGGTGATTGGCGGAGGGTGGACATCCATTTGCACACCCCCGCGTCAGCGGACTGGTTGGAACCAGGCATTACCTACCTGCAGTGGCTGCAAAAGGCGGAGTCACGGGGCCTCGACATTGTGGCGATTACCGACCACAACACAGTGGAAGGGGTCGCCAGACTGCGAGCCGAAGTTGAACGGCTTGCATGGCTAGAGGCAAATGACCGCTTGCGGCCGCAGGAACGGCGTGATTTAGACGAGTATCGTCGCCTGGGTGATAAGATCCTGGTGTTACCGGGGTTTGAATTTACCGCCACGTTCGGTTTCCACATCCTCGGCGTTTTCCCGCCCGAGACTGCGCTCCGAAAACTGGAATTGCTCCTGTTGCGCCTGAATGTGCCGATGGATCGGCTCTCTGAAGGCGTAACGGAGGTCGGTCCGACCACGGACGTGATCACGGCATACCGGGTCATCCGGGAAGCCGGCGGCCTGGTCATTGCCGCGCACGCAAATTCCACTCACGGCGTTGCGCTGCAGGGCATGAGTTTTGGCGGCCAGACCCGCATCGCCTTCACCCAGGACCCCAATCTGCATGCCCTCGAAGTAACGGACCTCGAGAGCGTCTCACGACGCGCTGCCTGGCGTTTCTTTGACGGTTCTAAGCCCGAATATCCCCGGCGCATGCATCTGTTGCAGGGATCTGACGCGCACCGGCTGACTCGCGACCCGAAAGACAAGAACCGTCTGGGTATTGGAGATCGGGTGACGGAGATTATGCTGCCTGATGTGAGCTTCGACGCATTGCGGGCAGTGTTCGAAGGGAATGACTTCACGTTGATGCGTCCCTACCGGCCGCCGGCGGAAGCACCCTTCGATCACGTGCAGGCAGCGCTCGAGCAAGGCCCGAATATCGTCCAGGCGTTCCACGAAAGCATGAGCCGGGACGGTGGCGGTCTGCAAAGAGTGCTTTGCGATGTCGTCGCATTCGCCAACACCAGTGGCGGTACGATATACGTGGGGGTCACAGACAGGAACGGCCCGAGACGAGGCCTGGAAGCTCCGGACCTGGCAGTTCAGCTGCTCAAAAAGGAGATCGAGCGAAATGTTACGCCTCCGCTCGACGTCACGGTCGACATCCTGACGACTCAGGGCGCGCCCGTATTGCGAGCGGTCATTCCCAGCGGCGCCGATAAGCCCTATACACTCGGTCAAACGCGGGTGTACATCCGCGAGGAGAGCGAGACGAATGAGGCCGTGCGCGACGAACTGGTTCAGTTGGTGCTCGCCAGCAAGCGCTTTGCTGAGGCGCAGCCCCGAGTTGCTGAGCCTGCGACTGTCATACCACCGGCAGAGCCACAGACCCCTTCTGCACCTGTACCCGCACCCGGAGTGACGACCGAGCGTGAGGCTGTTCGACGCATGCCCGCCCCGGGACGCCCCGGTCAGGCTTTGGCGCCATCTCAGGAGGAGTCTCACTTCCCACTCCCAAGCATTGGCGTCGAGTTGGTGTCCATGGAGGAGCGAAAAGGCGGGCGCTACTTCGCTATTCGTGACCTGCGCAATGGCAACATCGTGCAGAACGTGACGATTCACTCCGCGCGCAAACTGTGGAGTTATGCGATCAACCAGCACCTGACGCATCCGGATGGACCGGATAACGTGACGTGGCGAGGTGATCTCGGGCTGTGGCAGGCTGCCAGGCGCGCCAAGAAGCTGCGCTACGACCTTGCACTGCGCATGCCTGGCCGCAAGGTGCGCGTTTTTTATGGTGTCACAGCTGATGGCATGACAGGCCCGTGGGCCCAGTTTTTGCTCGAGGAAGATCGTCCGGAAGGCGAGATGGAGACGATGCCGCCGGTCATCATCATCGATGAAGAACCTGATGATGAACGAGAAGGCACGACGCCTGAACCCAGTGACATCCTGGCTCCGCCAGAGAATGGCAACCGGGAACCCGAGGTGACTGCGAAATCGCGCTCGCGTCGCGGACATCGCGGCGGTCGCGATCGGAGCAGGAGCGTTAAGCCTGAGGCCGGAGATGTCGAGGCAGCGGCCGTGATTCTCGTCGAGGTGGCCGCGAAGCCGGAACCCGCTGAGCCCAGCGAGCCGCTCGCTGTGGAGCATGCCCAATCAGAGACCCCGGTTGCTGCCAAGCCGCGCAGCCGGACACGTAATCCAAAGGCCGGCGCCACCGAGCATCCGGCTCCTTCTGTTCAGCCCACATCACAGGGCGACGCAGAAGGTGTCGTCACCGAAACGCCGGCGCCGAAGTCTCGCAGTCGCACACGGACTAAGAAACAGTCTGGCGCGCAGGCTCCCTCTGTACCAGCGCCCGTTGCTGCGGGTGGCGACGCTGACCCGGCGCCCGAGCCTGCTGCCGGGGAGAAGGCGGAAGGTAGCAGCTCTCCCAAGCCGGCGCCAACGGTATCGAAGTCGCGGGCACCCCGCACGCCCAAGACCCCGCAGGCAGAGCCTGCGCGCTCCATGCCTGAGGCAATCGGCCAAGCGCCCAAGCGCCGGACTCGCAAGCCGAAGCAGGAGCCAACCGTAGAATAACGGAATGGCTGTGTGGTTTTCGGGGTGCGCCCAACCTCGAAGACCGGACCGAAGATCAAAGCTCCCGAAGTCGTCCGACTTCGGGAGCTTTTCTTCTCCTAGAAGATGTAGAACACCAGGAACACGACCACCCCAAACAGCAGGACATCAAGAAGCAGCGCGCGATCCTTGAGCACGACTACATCCGGCGGATCTGTCTCACCCTTGACGTGGATCAGGTACAGGTAGCGGAAGATGCCGTAAAGGACGAAAGGGATCGTCAGCATCATTGAATGGTTCTCTGGCAAGTTGGGGGCAGAGAAGGTGTAGGTGGCGTAGGCCATGACCGTGGACGCGCTGACCAGAGAGAGCATTTCGTCCACGAACCGGAGATTGTACTCGGCCAGGATCCTACGCGTGCTTGCGCTGTTTTCATGCATCAGCACGATTTCCTGCCGGCGTTTGCCCAGGCCCAGGAACAGAGCGAGCAACACCATGCAGACGTAGAGCCAGGGCGAAAACCGCTCCGCATTAACCACCGCAACGCCTGCTCCGACGCGGAGCACGAAGCCCGCGGCGATGGTCAGCACATCGACGATGACGATGTTCTTCAGCCGGAAGGTGTACGCGACCATCAACAGCAGGTATCCGTAGAGGATCGCCGCCAGTTGCCAGCCGATGGCCAGCGCCCAAGGCAGGCAGCCGACTACGATGATGCTCGCAGCCACTATCGCGATCCTGGGGTTGAGCGCACCGGATGCCAGGGGCCGGTTACGCTTTTCCGGGTGAAGCCGGTCCTTCGGCATGTCGACGAGGTCGTTGATGATGTACACTGCGCTGGAGATCAGGCAGAAAAGAACGAAGGCTGCCAGGGTGGCCAAAAATGGCTCGGACCGAAATAGCTTGACGTCGAACACCAGGGCTGCCCAGACGAAGACATTCTTTGTCCACTGTTTGGGTCGCATCGTCTTGATCAGAAGCGCGAGCTGGGAACGCTGCCGAACAGATGTGGAGGATGTGGGGGTTGCTTCACCCATGTGATCGTCGTCTCCTTGCCCGGCATGATAACTCAACGACACTTGGCGCGTCAACTATGGTCGCACTTCTGTGTCGAAATTCGTCCACAAATCAAAAACGTAATTCACACGTTAATCAAGCAGTCGCATAATGTTTTTTGGTGTGCGCGCACGGGATGTCGCTCGCGCTCCCGATGGCGGCAGAAGGCAGCCATTGTCTTGTCTCATCCCTGATCTTTGGAGGTTACCATGCTTAGCGAATTCAAGAAGTTCATTCTCCGGGGCAACGTCATCGATCTGGCGGTTGCAGTCGTAATCGGAGCCGCTTTCGGGGCCATCGTCACATCTCTCACGCAGGACATCATCATGCCACTGGTCGGTATGTTGTTGGGAGGTCTCGACTTCTCCAGTCTTTCCGTGACCGTAGGCAGCGCAGTGCTTGCATACGGCAAATTCATTCAAGCGATCGTCAATTTCCTGATCATCGGCTTTGCCCTGTTCCTGATCGTGAAGGCGATCAACAAGACGATGGAGTCAAAGAAGCAAGCTGAAGAGGCTGCGCCCGCTGCGCCACCTGCAGACGTTGTGTTGTTGACTGAGATTCGTGATCTGTTGCAGAAAGGACGTTAGTTATGGACCCAAAGATGTTGTCGGCAGAAGAGTGGTATACCGTTCTGGAAGGGGCGAGCGCTGCCTCAGGCCTGATCATGAGTTCTGACATGTCCGGGCCGATCGGATTGACGAAAGAGGCAAGCGCAGCACTGGAAGTGATGCGTGAGGACCGCTGGACGTCTCCGTTCATCAGCGCGTTTCACAGCGAGGTGATGGCTGCGACAAAGGAGCGGCAACAGGAGTTCCAGAAGATCGCACAGGCTCGGCAAGCCGAACTGAAGGCGCAGAAGCCGACCCCCGAGCAAGTCAAAGAGATGGGCCTGGCATCGATCCGCAATGCCGTTGCACTCGTTGAAGACAAGGGCGGTAGCGAGGCTGCTGCAGAGTACCGGCAGCTTATCTGGGAAACCGCTCAGAAGACGGCTGCCGCAGGCAAAGAAGGCGGATTCCTGGGATTTGGCGGGAAGCCTGTGTCGGAGGCTGAGCAGTCTGCCCTGGACCTGATCAAGGGAGCGCTCGGCATATAAGCCAGGGCGTTGCAGGCAAACTGCCAGAAAGCCACGCGACAAAGGCTGTCGCGTGGCTTTCTTCATTTCGCGTTTCGTCCCCGGAGTGGGTTTCCCTCCGGGGACGTTTTCGTTTGGGCGGATCTAGGCCACCATCAGGTACGGTTCTTCCACCACGCCCTTGATCCACTGCAGGAAGCGGGCGGCGGGCGCGCCGTCGACGATGCGGTGATCGAAGACCAGGCTGAGCGTTAGCATCTGCCGCAGGACGGGCGCGGATGGGCTTTCGGGCTTGAAGACCCATTTCGGATTGATGCGTCCGACGCCGAGGATTGCGGCCTCAGGCAGATTGATGACCGGTGTAAACGCGTCGATGTCGTGCATGCCCAGGTTTGTGATGGTGAAGGTGCCTCCTGCCAGATCGTCAGGCAAAGAGCGACCTTTGCGGGCCCGATCTACCAGTTGGCGGAACTCCTGGCCGAAATCACGCAGCGACTTCGTGTCCGCGTCCCGGATGACTGGCACCAGCAGGCCCTTCTCCGTGTCTACTGCCATGCCCAGATTCACGTGTGCCATGAGCTCGATCGCGTCGGGTGCAAGCCGTGCGTTCATGTAGGGAAACTGGCGAAGAGCCTTGGCGACTATGAGCGCCAGCAGGTCGTTGTAGCCAGGAGCAAAGCCCCACTGCTCGCTGACCTTTGCCTTGAGTCTCTCGCGCATGGCGACGAACTCGGTAGCATCGACCTCGGTCACCAGGGTGACTCGCGCGGTGGTGTGAACGCTGCTGCCCATGCGGTCGGCGATGATCGCCCGCACGCCCTTCAGCGGGATGCGTTCAGCAAACTCGGTAGCAGACAGCGCAGTGGCAACGGGTGCGGCTGGCGCGGTGATAGCCGGCGCCGGAGCGGAAACAGGGGCAGCCGGTGCAGCCGCCGCAAGCACGTCTTCCCGGGTGATCTTGCCGCCAGAACCTGTGCCGGTAACGTGCCGGAGATCGATGCCGGTTTGGGCCGCGAGTTTCTCGGCCAAGGGCGTGGCCTTGGGTGCGGACGCCAGGAACGCGATGACATCTCTTTCAGCGACGCGTACACCGCCGCCGCCGGTGGGCTCAATCCGTGCAACGTCGACGCCCTTTGTGCTTGCCACCTTTCGAGCGCGGGGAGAAGCGAACACCCTGGTTGCCCCGGTTGGCGATACGGGCTCCGGTGCTTGCGCCGCGGCAGGTTCGGGCGAAGGCTCTACCTGGTCGCTGACCTCTGCAGCTTCCTCGCCGACCTTGTGCGCGATGAACCTGTCATCTGGCTTGCCGACGATCGCAACGACTTCCAGGACGGGTACCGTGTCGCCGGCCGCGTATGGACCGCGATGCAGCACACCGGCAGCCTCAGATTCGACGAAGAAGGTGGTCTTGTCGGTCTCTATCTCCAGGATCTCCTGGCCCTTCTTGACCGTCGCACCATCCTCAACAAACCACTGGACAATCTTCACTTCCTCGACTGTCTGGCCGTATTTGGGGATGTAGACCTCGGCTGGCATCAGCTTACCACCTTCCGGCACGCGGCCACGATGCGGTTGACATTCGGGATGGCCAGGTCTTCGAGGATCTCTGCACGCGGCACCGGCACGTTGGCTGCTGAAACGCGCACCATCGGCGCGTCCAGGTAATCGAATGCATGCTCGTTGACCAACGCCATGATTTCGTTGATAAAACTCGAGTTCTCATAGGCCTCGGTCAGGCCCACCAGCCGCCCGGTCTTCTTGACTGAGTTCAGGATGGTGTCCAGATCCAACGGCTTCAGGGAACGCAGGTCGACCAATTCGACATCGATGCCTTCCTTGGTGAGGATCTCGGCCGCCTCGAGGCCGCGGTGCACCATGCGCGAGTAGGTCACCAGGGTGATGTCCTTGCCCGGCCGCTTGATATCGGCCACGCCGAGCGGTATGACATAATCTTGTTCGGGTACGGGTCCCTTGACGCCGTAGAGCATCTTGTGCTCAATGAACATCACCGGGTTATCATCGCGTATGGCGGCCTTAAGCAGGCCTTTGGCGTCGTAAGGCGTCGAGGGCATGACCACGTAGATGCCAGGAAAGTGCGTCCACAGTGCCTCCAGGCTCTGTGAATGGTGTGCAGCGATTGCCCGGCCTGCGCCGCCTTCGGTGCGCACCACCATCGGGACGCTGGTCTTCCCGCCGAACATGTAACGGTTCTTCGCGCCCTGGTTGGCAATCTGGTCCATGGCAAGGGGCGTGAAATCGACATACATGATCTCCGCAATGGGACGCATGCCGGCCATCGCTGCGCCGACTGCCGCGCCGCCAATGGTTGCTTCGCTGATGGGCGTATCGATCACGCGCTTGCCGCCGAACTCTGCGAAGAGCCCACGGGTAGCCCCATAAGCGCCCCCATAGAGGCCGACGTCTTCTCCCATGATAAACACCGATGGATCCGCCAGCATCTCCTCGCGTGCCGCCTCCACCAGCGCCTGGGAGTAGGCGATGGTTTTCATGGGCACATCTGTCGTTCCGCCCTTTTCGGCCAGGTGCACCTGGCCGCGCAGCTTTGCCTCTGCCTGGATATCTGCGGCCGTGTGCTTCAGGGGCGCAAAGACATCGGTCTCCAGCTCGCTCGGATCAGGGACAGGAGATGCCTCGGCAAAGGTCATTGCAGCTGCCAGCTTGTCTTCGACAACCTTCTCTATGGCTTCGAGTTCGCCGTCCTGCACCATCTTCAGGTCGGCAAGTTGGCCTTGCAGTACGGTTAGCGGGTCGCGTGCCTTCCAATTGCCCTCTTCGTCGCGGGTGCGATAGGCGCGATTGTCCGAATGGCTGTGACCGAACCAGCGATAGGTCTTCGCTTCGATCAGGGTTGGCCCTTCGCCGCGTCGTGCCCGGTCTGCCGCCTTTGCCACTGCAGCCCGCATCTGCACTACGTCCATGCCGTCGACGACAACGCCCGGAATGCCGTATGCGCATGCCCGAGCGGCGATGTCGGGGAGCTTGGTCACGTTGGCCCAAGGGACGGACATGCCGTACTGGTTATTCTCCGCCACGAAAATGACCGGAAGATCCATGGCAGAGGCCATGTTGAGGGCCTCGTGGAAATTGCCTTCGTTTGATGCTCCATCGCCGAAGAAGCAGACCACGACCCGATCGGTGCCCTGGAGCTTCTGGGCCAGTCCCGCGCCCACGGCAACTGGCAGGTTCCCGCCCACGATACCGGTCGCGCCCAGGTTGCCATGGGACACGTCGGCAATGTGCATGGAGCCGCCCTTGCCCTTACAGTAGCCGCCCGATTTGCCAAGGACCTCGGCCATCATCTTGTTGTAGTGCGCTTGCTTTTCCTCATCGGTCTTGGCCGCAGAGTCGCCGTGCGCGTGACCGTGGCCGTGCCCGCGATGGGTTGACGTGATGAGGTCGTCATCGCGTAGAGCGGCTACTGCGCCGACCGCCACCGCCTCCTGGCCTGCGTACAGGTGAGACGCACCCTTGAGCACAGCCTTGGTCAACAGGCGGGAAATTTGCTCCTCCAGGGCGCGGATTTCGGTCATCTGCCGCAGATATGTCAGCAGATCCTTCTTGGTCAGTTCTTGCTCTTCGATCAGGGCAGAGAGCTTCACGATGTCGATGGGTGGCAGGGGTTGATTCACAAAGAGCCTCCGGCTAAACCAGAATGACTTCCGCACCTGTGGCGCGGAGTTGCTCGACAAGCTCGCTGGGCGCGTCGCTGTCGGTGATTATTTTATCGATTGCACGGGCCGGGGCGAAAGATGCCACGCCAACGCGACCC
This sequence comes from uncultured Anaerolineales bacterium, assembly GCA_964387985.1. Taxonomy (GTDB): domain Bacteria; phylum Chloroflexota; class Anaerolineae; order CG2-30-64-16; family CG2-30-64-16; genus JALOOB01. The sequence continues at coordinate 80,156 of CAYLZG010000003.1, forward strand.
CATTTGGTCCGGTCCACTACGGCAACGACTTCGCGGACCATTTGAACGACAACTTGCTTGACTTCGGCCTCGTCTGCACTGACATCGGTCAGCCCTTCTTCCGTGGATATGCCGTGACTGCCGAAGAATCCTTTGCTAAGGTTGACGCGTCTGAGGATGTCCAGGCCGTCCACGCCGACCAGCGAGGCAGTGTCGCGACGCAGCGCACCGCCGACGACAAGCACTGAGACACCCGCCGCACCGAGCAGTTCCTGGGCGATGGCCAGGCCATTGGTGACGACTGTGAGGTAACGACGATCTCTCAGGCACTGGGCAATCGCCAGGGCAGTGCTGGATGAGTCAAGAAACACCGCATCGCCGTCATGGATGAGCTCAGCCGCCGCAGCGCCAATGTGGGCCTTCTCCTGCGTCTGCTGCAGACGCCGAAGATTGAGTGACAGATACTGCGTGCCCGAGTTGAGAGCCACTGCGCCGCCATGGGTTCTCAGCAGCAAATCGCTTTTCGCGAGGGCCTGGAGGTCTGCCCGAATGGTGACCTCAGACAGGCCGAACGCCTGGCTCAGTTCAGCGACCGATGCGCGACCCGCTTCGGTTACCCGGTTCAGTATGCCCTGCCGCCGTTCGGCAACGGACAGAGTTTTCATTTGTCTCCGGTATCTTTCGAATACTTACGTTTGTTTGCGATAATACGATGAATTGGACTAAATGTCAAGTGGGCAGTGGAAACTGTTTTGCTCCCGGCTGCAGACAAGTGCAGCCACTGGCTGCAGCCGGCGGGGGGATATGTGATGGGTTGCGGTGCTGGTGATGGCGCTTATCCGCAACAGGCTTGAGCGTTTGCGCCTGTTGCCAGCGTCTTAGACCAGGCCGAGATGCCCGATCAATTCACGGATCCCGGACAGCGTATGTGAGACACCTTCGGCCTTGCGCAATTCCCATTCCTCCACGTGCGTGACGGACTGGCCGGAAGCCAACGAGGCAAATGGTCCGAGAGTCTCGACCTCAACGAACCTGTCATTGCAGTAGCTCTCGCAGTTGCAGCCGAAATCCACGTGCTCGGCTTCCGGGTTCGGCATCCACCGCTTGACGAAGAACACGCCACCCGAGAGGTAGCCCGTCCATCCTGTGCGGTTGAGGTAACCGATCTTCACCGGGTGCGCATCGGGATCGGCATGGAGAAGGCACAGGTCGTCGTTCAGGCTGAGGCGCGGGTCGGCCAGGCGAGTGTAGGGCCAGAGCACCAGATTGCGATTGGGGAGGAGTCCCGGCTGATCGAGCTTGCCTTGTGTCTGTGGGAAGACGGCCACGCCGCCCAGCCGGAGCTGGGTCAAGGCCCAGGGAGCGAGCTTTACAGTCCACAATCCGCAGTTCTCCAGCCGGTGTGTGACAGTGACCGCGGCGCGGTGGGGATCGAGTTGCAGTATTATGCTCTTCTTGATCCCGGTTGGCCCTTCGACGGGTCCGGACAATTGCACGCCATCGGGGATCAGTTCGGCGCTGCAGCTATCGTCGTCAGGGACGTAGGAGCGCGGCATGTCCTCGGGAGAGTGCCATAGCCGGTGGCCCCCATACAGGTTGAACCTCCCGTAAGGGGTTGACATGCCGAGATCGGGGACCTCGGCCATCAGATTGGCGTTCGTGCCGGCAAGCGAAAGATGAACGATGCGTGGGCCGGCTTCTTCGAGATACTCCAGATAGAGCCACTCGTTGCTGAGACTGCGTGTGCGCAGTCCGTGAAAGGATGGTGCCACTCTCGCCTCCTTTATCCTGTGAAGTTGTCACTCGATGAGCTTCAAGAACTTGCGGCGTCCCACCTGGAGTACGCGCTCCCCACCGGACGGAATGGTGAAGTTGAAATCGTCTATGCGTTCTCCGTTCAGCTTGACGCCGCCCTGCTGGACCAGGCGACGCGCCTCGCTTTTGGACGGAGCGAGGCCGGCGTTGGTTAACAGGTCGAGCACGCCTATGGGTTGCAGGAGCCGCAGCGTTGGCATGTCGGATGGCAGCTCGCGCTGTTGGAAAACCGTGCGGAAGTGGTCCTGCGCCGCTTCGGCAGCCTCATGGCTGTGGAAAATCTCGACGATCTCGTATGCCAGCTGCATTTTCAGGTCGCGCGGATGCAGTTCGCCACGCTCCAGCGCGGCAAACTTCTCGCGGATCTCGTCCGGCGACCAGCGTGTCACCAGGTCGGCATAGTTGCGCATGGCGCTGTCCGGGATGCTCATCGCTTTGCCGAACATCACCTCGGGCGCTTCACTGATGCCGATGTGGTTGCCGGTGCTCTTAGACATGCGCAGCACACCATCTGTTCCCACCAGAATCGGGAAGGTGAGGATGGTCTGGGGTTGCAGTCCGAACGATTCCATCAGCTTACGACCGGCAATCAGGTTGAAAAGCTGATCTGTCCCGCCGATCTGGATATCCGTCTTCATGGCCACCGCGTCATATCCTTGCATGAGCGCATACATGAACTCGTGCAGCCAAATAGGCTCGCCCTTCTCGTACCGCAGCGCGAAGTTCTCGCGAACCAGGAACTGTTGAACCGTGAAATTGGATGCCAATCCGACGATATCGGTGAAAGAGAGCTTCGACAGCCAATCCCCGTTGTACATCACCAGGGTCTTGTCCGGATCGAGGACGCGCCATGCCTGATCCGCATACGTCTTGGCGTGTGTGCGAGCCTCCTTCTCAGTTTGGGGGCGCCGCGCGGTCGTCTTATCACTCGGGTCGCCAATCAGCGAAGTGAAAGTTCCAATCAGAAAGATCACCTCGTGGCCTAGCTCCTGGAATTGCGCCAGTTTGCGCATGGGCACGGTGTGGCCAAGATGTAGGTCGGGTTTGGTAGGATCAAAACCACAGTAGACTCGCAGGGGTTTGTTGTTGCGTACCGATTCCTCCAGCCGCTGGCGCAACTCGTTTTCCATGTTGACACGGGTGGTCTCATCGCCGAATTCGACCCCGCGCATCAGGATCGCAAGTTGTTCGGGAACTGATTTTGGAACATTCATGCTCTTGCGCTCCAAAAGAAAGTAGTGTATAATTGTCGACAAGTGTTACGTAACGGTCCTCAACAAACAAAACAGCGTGGCGAAAGCCACGCTGCGGGATGGCATCTGGGATGCCGAGCCGGCGTGTCGCCTGGTCTTCAGGCGAAAAGGGGGCTGTGGCCCCCTGCATAATAGTAGTGCAAAGTTGGGGCTGGAAAAATCCGTAACATGCGCGTATAATAGCATACGCGATGGGGACTGTCAAAGGTCCGGAAAGATGGGAACGTCCTGTCAGCGGCAACGTCTTTATTATTGAGATATCAGCCGAAAGGAGCGCGCAATGTCTACATCCTCGATGCGCCGGTTTGGCGCCCTCATGGTCGTCATCCTCTTGCTGTCCGCTGTGCTTGTTCCAGCGGCGGGAGCTGCCCCGGTGTCTTCGAGCGCCGCGAGCAGCAGCCAGGGGGCGACGAGTTGCACGGTGTACCATCGCGTGGTGCGTGGCGACAACCTGACCCGGATTGCCTATCGCTACGGTGTAACGGTCGCCCAGCTCCAGCGGTGGAACAACATCTGGAATCCCGACCGCATTTACGTTGGACAGACACTG